>NZ_LZJX01000008.1:0-150998 GCF_001667595.1 Mycobacterium sp. E2989
ACGCGCCCACCGTCGCCGAGCTGGAGTTGCTCATCGGCGACGAAGCAAACCGGCCGCAGCCGCTGGTGGCGGGGGAGGCGGCGGGTTGTCGCCGTCCCAAATGTTCTGGGCGACGTTGCCCTGCCCGAAGTACACGTAGTAGTACGTGTGGCAGATGTTGTTGTCCCAAATGACCGGATTGGTGACGTGGTTGCCGGTCGGGGGCAGTGGCTCTCCGGGGCACCAGCGGTGCGGGCCGCCATCGGCGTTGGCGGTTCCGGCGGCGAGCCCGAGACCCGCGACACCCAAACCGCCGGCAACCAAGGCGGTGGTCGCCAACCGCACGATTCGTCGCATCATGATCGTCCAATTCTGTCGGGTGGCGCCCCACTGCGGGCCGCTCTCGACTTGAAGTGGACAACGCGCTTGCCACTACCGATCCCAACTTGGGGCAGTAGCCGTGGCCGCCACGTCGTTTGACGTCGCCGGTCAGGACGCGACAAACGCGAGCAGGTCCGGGTTGAGGACATCCGCGTGCGTGGTCAGCATCCCGTGCGGGTAGCCGGCATAGGTCTTCAACGCGCCGTTCTGCAGTAGGTTGACCGCCCGGGGGACCGAGCTCGCAAACGGCACGATCTGATCGTCGTCGCCGTGCATCACCAGGACGGGAACGGTGATCGCGCGCAGATCCTCGGAGTAGTCGTGGAGCCAGGAAGACACGGTCTCATAGTGCGCGTGGGCGCTGCCGGACATGCCCTGTCGCCACCAGTTCGCGATGACCGCCTCGGAGGGTTCCACCCCCGGTCGGTTGAATCCGTAGAACGGACCCTCGGGCACCGCGCGGTAGAACTCCGATCGATTTCCCAAGACACCCGCCCGCACCGCGTCGAACCACTCCTGGGGTTGCCCGCCCGGATTGTCCTCGGCCTGCGCCATGTTCGGGGTCGGAGAGGACACCAGTATCGCCTTGGCGACCCGCTCCTGGTGGCGCGCCACGTAGCGGGCCACCTCGGCGCCGCCGGTGGAGTGCCCGATATGGACGGCCTCGCGCAGGTCGAGCTGTTCGGTCAACGCGGCCAGGTCGGCCACCCAGTGGTCGATGTCATTGCCGGTCCCGGTCTGCTCGGATCGGCCATGCCCGCGCCGGTCGTGAGCGATCACCCGATAGCCCTCGTGCAGAAAGAACATCATCTGCGCGTCCCAGTCGTCGGCCGTCAGCGGCCAGCCATGACTGAAAACGATCGGCTGGCCAGAGCCCCAATCCTTGTAGAAGATCTCGACACCGTCCGGCGTGGTGATGGTAGGCATGGTCGTCCTCTCGCAGTCACGGGCACACCCCGCGCTCGAGTAGAAGTCAACCGCATATCACCAGTTTTTTCTTGCGGGCTTTCAACAAATTGATGCCGGCGAGCTAGCGGGTGTCTTGCGTTGCGCCAAGGACGATCTGGGCCCCGTCGCCAGTGGTGGGTACGCCTACGAGCATGCGCTGAACGTGGCCTATACCGAAGGGACGGTATTCGATGACGCCGAGCGCGCCACGACCCGGCTGGTTCGGTTTTAGAGTGGACAAACCTGTTTGATCCAGCCTTCGATGGCACCGTCTTCAGGTTGAAGCACCCCATTGCGCCGCCAGAGCGAGGCAAGGGCGCCGTCAGCCGAGCACGACTCCGTGCTGCGACCGTTAAGGATCGTTACCGCAATCGTGATTTTCGCACTCGTATCATTGGATTTAGGAAAAGTCTGAAAGCTTTTCCGCTCAACGCCGATCGGCGTCCGCAAGCTTGGGGGGCTGATATGACAACCGCAATTGCCGCGCACGAGCCAATCGAGAAATACATTTCTCACACACACGACGATGTCGCGTGGGCGGTAGCGAGAGTCAACGCTACTGCCTGGCAAGGGGAAATTGTTCTCGCCGAACTGAGACCGCGGTGGCGACCCACGGAAGAAGAGGTCGTCCGCGCGGCGATAACCGTGATCTTCGTAGCTCTCATGGCGGTGATCGGCGTAGCCGCGGTCGCCATCTTGACCATGGGCTAGTAGCGGGTACGGCGGCGTCCGAACGTTTGGGTAGTGGTCGCCGAGCGCTTGGAGCGGCTTCGCATTTGGTGACGATTCAACAGTTAGGCGGCTAACAGGACCGATGCGAGGAACCAGGGGAGCGAGCGGGCCGGCAGGCAGGTATGCGCTCGCGCTTCTGGCGCTGTCCGCTCTGGCAGCCGGGTGCACGGTGAACGTCGACGGAAAAGTGGTAGCCGCTCCGACGATGGGCCATGCGCCTCAACCGCTTCCAACCAGTGCGCTGTCTGGATTGCTGCTCAGCCCAACCGAAATCGGCTCCATCATGGCCGCCCACATGGAGGTGGCCGAATCGGGCGACACCATGTACACCAATCGGCCCCTCGCCGATGGATGCTTGGTCTGGGCCGAGGCACAGGATTACTCCTACCAAGGCAGCGGCTGGACGGCCGTGCGCGTACAGCAACTGAAGGACCGTCGCGATAACGCGGATCACATTGCCTACCAGGCGGTGGTGGCGTTCCCGGGGGCTCTAGCCGCGAATGACTTCTACTCCGGCCAGGTAGCGGGCTGGGCGAATTGTGACAACCGGCGTGTCGATCTCCATGACCCGGGCGACCCCGCACCCCACTACTGGACGCTCAGTAAGGCCCGCGTGGAGGACAGCGTTTTGACGATAACGCGGGTGCAAGAAGACGGCGGGGGACTTTGGGCGTGCCAACGGGCGTTGACGGCCTCCAACAACATCGTCATCGATGTGAGCGCCTGCGCCGAGGATGTCGGCGACCGGGGTGCTCAGATTGCCCACCAAATCGCGAAGAAGATCTCTTGAGCGTTGTCGACTCGCGCCTCCGCTCTTAGCTGCCAGCCGGCCGTTGCGGGAGTTTCCCCAAACCGCGTCAGTTGTGGACTATGGTGTTGCTGATTGCTGCCATCGGGAGGTTTCCATGGAAGGGACCCCGTTCGGCCGGTACCGATTAATCAACTTGCTCGGCCGAGGTGGCATGGGCGAGGTCTGGCGAGCCTATGACACCGTCACCGATCGGATAGTCGCGTTGAAAGTTCTCCCGGCGCATTTTGCTGCGGACAAGACGTTCCAACAGCGATTCCGCCGCGAGGCCCACTCAGCGGCACGGTTGAACAACCCTCACGTGGTGCCTATTCACACCTACGGCGAGATCGACGGGCGGCTATTCGTCGACATGCGCCTGATCGAAGGGCGCGACCTGGCAACCGTGCTGGCCTCCTCCGGTTCAATGCCTCCCTCACGGGCGGTGCACATCGTCGAGCAGGTGGCACACGCCGTATACGCCGCGCACAAGATCGGATTGGTGCATCGGGATATCAAGCCATCCAACATCTTGCTCGATGAAAATGACTTTGCGTATCTGATCGATTTCGGGATCGCACGTGTCCTAGGCGAGACCGGTCTGACCGGCACCGACGCGGTGGTCGGCACGCTGCGCTACATGGCACCCGAGCGCTTCAAAGTCGGTGAGGCCGATGCACGCTCGGACATCTACGCGCTGGCCTGCGTGCTCTACGAGTGCTTGACGGGAGGCGCCCCATTTCCGGGTGACAGCATCGAGCAACAACTGGCAGGGCATCTGTCGGCGCCGCCGCCGCGCCCCTCTGACTCCGGCGCGCCCCCGGCATTCGATGCGGTCATCGCCACCGGCATGGCCAAAGACCCGGCCCAGCGCTACGCCACCTCTGTGGATATGGCACGCGCCGCGCGCGACGCGATCACGGTGCCGCTGCATGCGCGGGACCCAAATGTACCGTCGGACAACGTCACTGCCCCCACTCGAGTGGCCTCATGGCCGAGCGAGCCAACGCAGCAGGCGCAGAAGCAGGTAGCCGGGAATCGTAAGCGCGCCAAGCGATCTTGGGCGATTGCCGCCGCGGTGATCGGCGGGGTCCTGGTGTTGGGCGGCGCGAGCCTATACCTGATGCGCGCACACACTTCAACGGCTGGATCTACGCAGGCGACGCGACCGGCGACGGCCGCCCCGCCGCCGTCGGCGCCTAGCGGGGGAGGCACGCCCACTTCGGGAGTCACCGCCGTGCCAAGCGGTCCACCTACGATCGCCACCTCAGTACGGGTAGGCAATGGGGCCTTCGGTGTCGCGGTCGACTCGGCCGGCCACACCGCCTACGTCGCGAACACCGGCTCCAACTCCGTGTCGCTGGTCGATACCGGCAGCCGTACGGTCACAGCCACCATCGCGGTAGGACGCCACCCGGTGGGTGTTGCCGTGGATCCATCGACCCGGACCGTCTACGTCACCAACTACGACGACTCCTCGGTGTCGGTCATCGACACCACCAATGGCACGGTCGTCGCCAGAATCGGTGTCGGCAGCCATCCGGGCGGGGTAGTGGTCGACCCGGATGCCCGGATCGCCTATGTCACCAACGGTGATAGCGCATCGGTATCGGTGATCGACGTGACGACGCATTCCGTGACAGGGACGGTGCCCACCGGAAAAGGCCCAAGCCGCGTAGCCATCGATCGAGACGCGCACCGCTTGTTTGTCACCACTGCCGATCCAACAGTGACCGTCATCGATACCACGAACCGAACTGTCGTCGGTTCCGTCGCGCTTCGCGTCCACCCGGCCGGGATCGCCATCGACACCGCGTCGCACACGGCCTATATCGCCAGCGGCGACGATGCATCGGTGTCGTTCGTCGACACGATCAGCCTCGGCGTCACCGCTAGTGTGCCTGTCGGGCAACGCCCCGCGGGGGTGGCAGTGGACCCGCCGACGAACACCGCTTACGTGGCCAACTACAGCGGTGGGTCGGTATCGGTGGTCGACACCACCAAACGCATCGTCACCGGAATCCTTGCGGTCGGAAACAATCCACTCGCCATCGCCGTCGACCCAGTCACGCACTTCGCCTACGTCAGCAGCGACCTCAACCATGGCTCATTGACAGTGATCGAGCGCTGACGCCGGGGCACTTGCCGCTGGATGTCGTGGCGCACCGGTGGATCTTTACTCGGTGCTCTGGCTTGCCGTCTAAGACCGCGTTGTAAGTTCGTTCGGGCGATCGCCTGCGCATCAAGTGATTCGGTTTGAAGTCCCGTCCGGGCGAAAGGTCAACCGCAACTTGACCCGCCACAGCAAGACGCGAGAGGAAGCCAATGAGAACGATCGCAAACCGCCACACGGCAATCGTCGGCCTGGCCGCCGTCGCGCTGATCGCTGCGGGCTGCAGCAATGGCAATAGCGTCGACGCGTCGGCGCCGTCTCAGGTCGGGGTGAGCGCCACGTCCACGTCAAAAGCCCCGGCGCCGCCCACCGAGGTGAAGCTCATAGGGGAGCGCGACGTCGAGGTGACTCTGACCGGCCCGATCGCGGTCAAGTACTCGTCGGCAACGGAGGATCAGAAGAAGGCACTCGGCAAGCCGCTGACGGGTGACCGCAACGCGGGGACGCGGGACAGCGGCGCGGTGTTCCAGCAATTCCAGGGCGGCGCGATCATAGCCAGGAACGGCGCGGCCGACACACCGGCGTACATCATCGTGGGCAAGATCCGGGAGGCCTGGAATGTCCCACGTGGCCCGGACGGCACGCCCGCGGTCACCGGCACCAACGGTTCGGCAGGGCCGCTGGGCTTGCCCACCAGTGACGTGAACGCCATCGGCGACCTGCAGGTGTCGACCTTCGAGCACGGCAAGGTCGAGTACAACCCGGCGACCGGCCAGGTCGCGGTGACGGTAAACGACAAGGTCGTCCCATCGGGGCTCTAGCTCGAATTGCGCACGGCGCCCTCGCCGCTACCGCACATCGCCACTTGGATGGCTCGCATCAAGACTCCACCGGCTGGCCGACTCATCCCACAATCGCCCGCGCGGCGCGCTCTGCGATGAGCATGACCGGCGCGTTGGTGTTGCCGGAGATGATGGTGGGTATGGCCGAGGCGTCGACCACCCGAAGGCCGGCGACGCCGTACACGCGGCAGTCCGTGTCGAGCACCGTGGCGGCCGAATGCGGCCGCCCGCGAGCGTCAAAGGCTCCCATCGCGCAGGTGCCCACCGGGTGGAAAATAGTCGTACCGAGTTCGCCGGCCGCCTTCTGCAGCGCTTCATCGCTCACTACCTGCGGCCCAGGTAGCAACTCCTGCGGGCGGTAGCGGGCGAGGGCCGGCGCCGCCATGATCTGCCGGGTCATCCGAAGGCCCCGCACGGCGATTTGACGATCGGCGTCGGTCGACAGGTAGTTGCAGGAGATTTTCGGGTAGGTGAGGGGATCTGCACTGGCCATGCGCACATGGCCTCGCGAGGTGGGTCGCAGGTTGCAGACCGAGGGAGTGATCGCGCCGAAGGGGTGCAGGGGTTCGCCGAACTTCGGCAACGACAAGGGCTGCACATGCCACTCCAGATCGGCACTTCCCAGCGCGGGGTCGCTCTTGGCAAAAGCCCCCAGGGTGGAAGGCGGCATCGTCATGGGCCCCGATCGCAACAGCAGGTACTGAAGTCCCATGCCCGCGCGGGCGATCCAGTTCCGGTACAGGGTGTTGACGGTCGGGGCGCCCCGGACCCGGTAGATCGTTCGAATCTGTAAGTGATCCTGGAGGTTTTCGCCCACTCCTGGCAGATCGACGGCCACCGGCACTTGATGCTGGGCGAGCAGGCCGGCCGGGCCGAGACCCGAGACCTGCATCAGATGCGGCGACCCAATCGCTCCGGCGCTCAGGATCACCTCCTGGCGCGCCCGGATGTCGACGATTTGGCCGCCTTTGAGCAGGCGCACACCGGCGATGCGGCGCCGGGCCGTGGTCCAGGCGCCCCGTCGCTGGGCCTCGTGGACGTGGTCATCCATCAAAAGCCGCAACGCCTGAGTGTGCGTGTAGACGGTGAGATTCGGCCGGTGGGCGATGGGATGCAAGAAGGCATCGGCCATCGACCAGCGCCGGCCGCGCCGTTGGTTGACGTGAAAGTAGGCGCAGCCGGCGTTGTCGCCCTGGTTGAATTCATCGATCGGGGAGATGCCCACCTGGGCGGCGGCGGCCTGCCAGGCGTCCAGGATCTTCCAGCGCACGCGCGGTAGCTCGACGCGGATCTCACCACCGGCGCCGTGCCAGTCGTCGGCTCCGCCGTAGTAGTTCTCCAACCCTTTGTAGATCGCCAGTGTCTCGCCGGGACTGTCCGTCCCACCCCACAGCCAGCGCTCGTCGCCGGTGGCCTCCGCCCACAGCGCGTAGTCACTTGCCTGTCCGCGCATGTGGATCATGGCGTTGATCGACGAGCAGCCGCCGATCACCCGGCCGCGCGCGTAGTGAATGCTGCGGCCGGCCAAACCGGGGTCGGGTTCGGTGGTGAAGCACCAGTCGGTTCGGGGGTTGGCGATCGTGTACAGATAGCCCACCGGCACCTTGATCCAGAACCAGTCATCCTTGCCGCCGGCCTCAACCAGAAGCACACGGCGATCGGGGTCGGCGCTGAGCCGATTCGCGAGCAGGCAGCCTGCGCTGCCTGCCCCCACGATGATGAAGTCGAATTCGGCAACCGGATTCATTGCGAGTCCTAGTGTGCGCGATGACCACCACATCCCGCCGAGGAATGATGGGCCTCGATTGATAAGCGAGAACCGTTGAGCGGCAGGGCAGTACGCGGTAGCTCAACTTGACATAATGTCGCTTATCGGCACACCGGCAACCGGGCCGTTCGGCGCCGCCCACCCGAAAAGCCTGGCAGCGGCCGTCGTCTCGTGCGCAGCCGCTCACAGCTCTCCGCTCCGGTCGGTCTCGGATGGTCTTTCGGTCGCGCGCCGCGGGCCGCGAGAACGCACACGCATCAACCGCCGATACCTCGGCGCCGGGATGCGCGCGGTGCGCCCGAAGGGCCGGCAGTGCCACCTCGGGACTCACCCGCTGTCGATGGACTCGGCGGCATCAATACGTCACGGTGACGATTTGATGCCTGGCACGCCCCTTCGCATGCCACCAATCGTCATGGCACATCAGCCAATACCGAACGGGTCTCAGCGTTGCGCCTTCCGGTTCCGCATGGTTTCTCGGCTGCAGAATTTCCCGCCGTCGGGCTTGCCCACCCGCCCCATAGGGCCACGGCCGGCTGTCCCCCGGGCAGCAATCTCGACCGAAGACACGCACGCCCCCGCCGCACGAATGAGGCGCCGCCCCAACGCAATTCGTCACTGTGACGTTATGGTGGGGCCGCGCCCGACCGTCAGCCCCCGGGTGGCGACCAGTGCACCACCTTGACCGCGGTCAGCTCGTCGAGCAGTTCGGGTCCGAAGCCGAACCCCGTCCCACTGGCGCGGCGAGGCTCGGAGGCCCCGCCCGGCGCGCCGCCGACGACGGCGTTGATCTTGACGGTGCCCACCGGAAGGCTGCGCCATGCCTCCTGGGCATGCGCCATGCTGCCCGTCAGCACGGTGGCGGCAAGTCCGTAGCGGTCGTGCGCCGCCTCCGTCAACGCGGTGGCGAAGTCGGGCACCACCCGCACGGGCGCGATGGGACCGAACGTTTCCTCGCGCATGACGAGCATGTCGGGTGTGCAATCGGTTAACACGGTGGGCGGATAGAACGAGCCGGGCCCGGGTCGCGGCTCGCCGCCGACGAGCACGTGGGCCCCGCTGCCGGTGGCGTCCTCAACATGCGCGTGCACGTGTTCACGATGACGCTCGTCGACCAGCGGCCCGATCCGATCGGCCCACGAGATCGCCTCGTCGATCAACGCGTTGAGGAACGCGTCGGCAATCGATCGCACGACGTAGACGCGTTCCACCGACACGCAGATCTGTCCGGCGTTGGCGAAGGCGCCGAGCGCCGTCTGGGCGGCCGCCCAGGTCGGGTCGACGTCGGCGTCGACGATCAACGCGTCGTTGCCGCCGCTTTCCAGCAGCGCCTTGGCGCCGCGTTCGGCGCAGGCCCGGGCGATCTCCCGGCCGGTCGCACTGCTGCCGACATGGGCGACGACATCGACCTGCTCCGCGCCCGCCAGCCGTTCCCCGACGGTTCCGTCGCCGTCCACGATCTCGAGCACGCCTGTGGGCAGTCGAGCCGCCAGCAGTTCGGCGAACCGGCGCCCCGTTTGCGGGCAGCGCTCACTTGGCTTGTGCACGACCGTGTTTCCGGTGACGAGGGCCGCGCCGAGCAGCCCGGCCGCCACGGCGACGGGATCGTTCCACGAGGTGATGACCGCGACCACGCCGCGCGGCTGGGGAACCATGAGATCGGTGGCCGACCAGCCGCCCTGCAGGGCGTGCCCGCGGTGCAGGGGCCCCAGTTGGGCGTATTGCAGGAGCGTGTCGATCCCGGCGTCCACGCCGGCGCGGGCGTCGTCGCGCAGCTTGCCGGTTTCCCGCTCGTTCAGTTCGGCGAGTTCGTCGGCCGCGGCGCGGACGTCGTCGGCGGCAGCCGCGACGGCGGCAGCCCGTTCGGCCGGCGACGTGCGCGCCCACGCCTCGGCGGCGGCAGCGGCGCGCCCGACCGCTTCGTCGCAGTCGGCCGGCTCGGTGATCGGCACCTGCGTGACGGTGTCGCCGGTGCGTGGATCCAGGACGCTGATGATTTTGGTAAGGGTCGAAGCCACGACCCCGGATACCCTGTCCCCCGAAAGGCCAATCAGCCGCGCCCGAGCGGCGCTGGTCAGGCCGGGAAGTTGCGCCGGCGCAGATTGCCGGTCCGGTATGGTCGGCGTGTCCGCGGGGGCCGAAGGATAGAGGGCTTGATGGCAAATTGGTCGGCCGACAACGCCTTCACCGCCCGGCAGGCGGTGAACCCGGGCCTGCGCAAGGTCGCCCGGTTCCTGCCCCGCGGATACGCCCTGCATCGGGGTCTCAAGGTTCAGCGCGCGATCATGAACGTCTTCAGTAGCACCGGGCGGCTGCGCGATGTGCCGGAGGCGGCGGTCGACGAGCACGTCACCGTTCGCCTGCACCGCCCGGCCGGTCTTCCCGAGCGGGCACCCGCACTGTTGTGGGTTCACGGCGGCGGCACGATCATGGGCCACGCCGCCCAGGACGACAAATACCTTCGCAAGCTGTCGCGGATGACCGGTGTCGCGATCGCGGCGGTCGAACACCGCCTCGCCCCCGAGCATCCCTATCCGATTCCGGTCGAAGATTGCTACGCGGCGCTGCTGTGGCTCGCGCGTCAACCCTGGGTCGACCCGGACCGAATCGCGGTGGGCGGCGCAAGCGCCGGTGGGCATTTCGCGGCGGCGATCGCGCAACGGGCCCATGACCGCGGAGACGTCCGCCCGATCTTTCAGATGCTGGTGTATCCCATGCTCGACGATCGCACCGGCACCAAACACGGCGGCCCCAAACGCATCATGTGGACCGAGACCGACAACCAGCTGGCGTGGCATTGGTACCTGAACGGCGCGGATCCCACCGAGGCCGCCCCGGCGCGTCGCGACGATCTGTCCGGCCTACCGCCGGCATGGATCGGGGTCGGCACGCTGGACCTCTTCTATGAGGAATGCCGCCTCTACGCGCGACGCCTGCGCGAGGCGGGGGTTCCCGTGCACGAGGAGATCGCCCCAGGCGCGTTCCACGCGTTCGACCAGATTGTGGACAAGGCCCCGGTTTCGGTGAAGTTTTTCAGCAGCCAGTGCGATCACCTTCGGGACGCCCTGGTCGCGCCCCGCGCCTAGCGACGAAGTATGTTGCGCGCCAGGGGCATTCGCGGTCCCGCGAAACGGAACGTGCCCTTGGCGGCCGCCGCGACGCGGAACACCGCACCCGCCCTCCGACGGGACGGGCGGCCCAAATCCGGCGCCTTTTGACTGCAAAGTGTGCAGAACGTGCAACTATGGGTGGATGTCCAACCCGGTCGGCCTGCGCGAGCGCCGCCGCCGCCAGACGAGCGCCGACATCCGCGACGCCGCGGTGCGGCTGGCGCTGGAACGCGGATTCGACAAGGTGACCATCGACGAGATCTGCGCCGACGCCGGCGTCTCGACGCGCACCTTCTTCAATTACTTTCCGAACAAAGAGTCCGCGATCGCATACGGCCCGTCGGACATACCCCCGGAGCTGGTAGCGGAGTTCGTCGCGGCGGGGCCCGCCCCCTACTCGGTGGTGCTGGCGGAGCTCATCACGCTGGCCGCACACCACCTGCGCGACGTGCCGCCGAAACGCGAACAAGCGGCCGGCATGCTGGAACTCGCCAAGACCTCCCCAGCGGTGTTGGCCGCGTTCCTCGCCGAGCTGGAGCGGTTCCAGAACCACCTGACCGACGTCGTCGCGCGTCGCCAGGGCATGCGCCCCGAGGACGAGATCCCCGCGCTGATCGCCGCGCTCGCCTTGACGGCCGTGCGCTCGGGCATCGAGCGCTGGTCCAGCGGAGAAGCCGGCGCCACCGACGACACGCCGATGCCCTACGTGGAACGGGCCGCCGCGCTGGTCAACGGCATCTTCACGAAGTGACCTGAAACACCGCTGCCCTTTATTGCATGACGTGCAAGATATGCACAATATGTACTATGCTCATCAGGCAGTCTCCGGAAGCGCTTCATGAAGTAGGTGTCGCCGGTACCAGGGCCGACTGCCGGTGCGCTTGGGCAGCCGTACCCGCTTCGGGCGTTCGAGCGCGCACGCATCAAGTGATCGGCAAAACCATTGCGGCGCAACGCAAATTGTGGCGCTTCCCTGCCCATGGGCAGTGCGCCGGCCACGCTGACGCTGACGAGATGGCGGCCGCCTGACGGGAAGGGGATCACCTAGGTGCAGGTATCGAAGCTTGTGCGCAACGCGTGGTTGCCGTTGCTGATCGTCGCGGTCCTGGTGGTCGGCGGCTTTGCCGTGGCCCGGGTCAAGTCCTTTTTCGGTGCCCAGGACACGGGCATCATGACCAGCCCACGCCTGGACGATTCCAAGCCCTTCAAGCCCAAGGTCGTCAAGTACGAGGTATTCGGCTCGGCCAGCAGCGCGAATGTCAACTACCTGGACCTGTCCGCGGACCCGAAGCGGGTCGACGGCGCGCCCTTGCCGTGGACGCTGGTGCTCAGCACGACCGCACCATCGGTATTCCCGAACCTGTCGGCGCAGAGCGACGGGGATTCCCTCGGTTGCCGCATCACCATCGACGACGAAGTCAAGGCCGAGAACCAAACCAACGGCGTGCACGCCCTGACCTTCTGCTTGGTGAAATCCGCATGAGCGCACATTTCGATGACGCCCGCACCGACACCATCCCCGCCGTCGCCGGCGAACCGATTCGGGACAAGATTCCGCGGCTGATCCGAACATTTGCGGTGCCCATCATCCTGGGCTGGATCGCGATCATCGCGGTGCTCAACACCGTCGTCCCGCAGCTGGACGAGGTGGGGAAGATGCGCTCGGTGGAGATGACTCCCGACGACGCGCAGTCGGTCGTCGCGACCAAGCGCATGGGCGCAATCTTCAACGAGTACAAGTCCAACAGCTCGGTCATGATCGTGCTCGAGGGCCAAAATCCCCTCGGCGCCGACGCCCACGCCTACTACGACCAAATGGTCAAGAAGCTCGACGCCGACACCAAACACGTTGAGCACGTGCAGGACATGTGGAGCGATCCGCTCACCGGGGCGGGCGCCCAGAGCAACGACGGCAAGGCCGCCTACGTCCAGGTGTACCTGGCGGGTAACCAGGGCGAGGCCCTGGCCAACGAGTCGGTCGAGTCCGTCCAGAACATCGTCAAGAGCCTGCCCCCGCCCCACGGGGTGAAGGCGTACGTCACCGGGCCCGCGGCGCTTTCGGCCGATCAGCACACCGCCGGCGACCGCAGCCTGCAGGTCATCACCGCGGCCACCTTCACGGTGATCATCGGCATGCTCCTGTTGGTCTACCGGTCGGTCGTCACCGTCTTGCTCACGCTGGTGATGGTGGTCTTCGAGCTGTCGGCCGCGCGAGGAATGGTCGCTTTCCTGGGCTATTACAAGATCATTGGGCTTTCGACGTTCGCCACCAACCTGTTGGTCACGTTGGCGATTGCGGCCGCTACCGACTATGCGATCTTTTTGATCGGGCGATATCAGGAAGCCCGTGCCGTGGGCGAGTCACGCGAGGACGCGTACTACACGATGTACAAGGGCACCGCTCACGTGGTGCTCGGGTCGGGTCTGACTATCGCCGGCGCGACCTTCTGCCTGCATTTCACCAACTTGCCCTATTTCCAGACGCTGGGCATCCCGCTGGCCATCGGCATGGTGGTGGTCGTGGCGGCGGCTCTCACGCTTGGGCCCGCGGTCATTTCGGTGGCGACCCGCTTCCGCAGGACGCTCGAACCCCGGCGGACGCAACGCATTCGCGGGTGGCGCAAGATCGGCGCGGTCGTGGTTCGCTGGCCCGGGCCGATCCTGGTCGTGACGATCGGGATCGCCCTGATCGGCTTGCTGACCCTGCCCGGGTACCGCACCAATTACAACGACCGCAACTATCTGCCGGCCGACCTGCCCGCGAACGAGGGCTACGCGGCCGCGGATCGGCACTTCTCCCAGGCGCGGATGAATCCCGAAGTGCTGATGATCGAGAGCGATCACGACCTGCGCAACTCCGCGGACTTCCTGGTCATCGACAAGATCGCCAAGACGGTCTTCCGGGTGCCCGGAATCGGCCGCGTGCAAGCCATCACGCGGCCACAGGGCACGCCGATCGAGCACACGTCGATCCCATTCCAGATCAGCATGCAGGGCGTCACCCAGCAGATGAACCAGAAGTACCAACAAGACCAGATGGCCGACATGCTGCACCAGGCCGACATGATGCAGACGACCATCGACAGCATGGAAAAGATGTCGAGCATCACGGCGCAGATGGCCAACGACATGCATCAGATGGTCAAGAAGATGCACGACATGACCATCGACATCAACGAATTGCGCCAGCACATGGCCGATTTCGAGGATTTCTTCCGGCCGATCCGCAGCTACCTGTACTGGGAACGGCACTGCTACGACATCCCGGTGTGCTGGTCGCTGCGCTCGGTGTTCGACGGCCTGGACGGCATCGACATCATGACCGACGACATCGAGAGCCTGCTGCCGATCATGGACCATCTGGACACGCTGATGCCGCAGATGGTGGCGCTGATGCCGTCGATGATCGAGAACATGAAGGCCATGAAAACCACGATGCTGACCATGTATTCGACCCAGAAGGGTCTACAGGATCAGCAGAACGAGGCGCAGAAGAACTCCAACGCCATGGGTAAGGCCTTCGACGCGTCCAAGAACGACGACTCGTTCTACCTGCCGCCGGAGACCTTCAACAACGCCGAGTTCAAGAAGGGGATGAAGAACTTCATTTCGCCCGACGGGCACGCGGTCCGCTTCATCATCAGCCATGACGGCGATCCGATGTCGCAGGAAGGCATTTCGCACATCGGCGCCATCAAGAAGGCCGCGTACGAGGCGCTCAAGGGCACGCCGCTGGAGGGGTCGAAGATCTATCTGGCGGGCACCGCGTCGATCTACAAGGACCTCAGCGACGGCAACACCTATGACCTGCTGATCGCCGGGATCTCTTCGCTCTGTTTGATTTTCATCATCATGCTGCTGATCACGCGCGGGGTGGTGGCGTCCGCGGTGATCGTGGGCACCGTCTTACTCTCGCTGGGCGCGTCGTTCGGCCTATCGGTGCTGATCTGGCAGCACCTCATCGGCATCGAACTGCACTGGATGGTGCTCGCGATGTCGGTCATCATCCTGTTGGCCGTGGGTGCGGACTACAACCTGCTGTTGGTGGCGCGGTTCAAGGAGGAGATCTACGCCGGGCTTAACACCGGAATCATCCGGTCGATGGGCGGTACCGGCTCGGTCGTCACCTCGGCCGGCCTGGTGTTCGCCTTTACGATGATGACGATGGCGGTCAGTGAGCTCACGGTCATCGGGCAGGTGGGTACCACGATCGGACTGGGTCTGCTGTTCGACACCCTGATCGTTCGGTCACTGATGACCCCATCGATCGCCGCGTTGCTGGGCAAGTGGTTCTGGTGGCCGCAACGCGTGCGTCAGCGCCCGGTTCCCTCGCCGTGGCCCAAGCCGAGCGACGAGAAGGCGCCCGAAGAGGCCGAATCCCTCGCCCCCGTTAGGTAACCCACTCCGGCTGCCCGGCGGTGTCGACCGCCGAGAAGTCCTTGTGGCCAAGGCCGGCCGTCGTGCCGCCGTCAACCACGAACTCCGAACCGGTCGAATAACTCGACTCGTCGCTGGCCAGGTAGACGACGAGGTTGGAGACCTCCTTGGGCTGGGCGATCCGGCCCAGCGCGGTCTGGAAGATGTCCTCGGGCACCCACTCGGTCATCGGCGTCTTGATCAGCCCGGGATGGATCGAGTTCACCCGGATCCCGCTGGGCCCCAACTCAAGTGCGGCCGACTTGGTCAGCCCGCGGACGGCGAACTTGGTGGCGGTGTACCCGTGGCAGGCGATCGTGCCGGCGATCCCCTCGATGGAGGAGATGTTGATGATCGATCCCCGCCCGGCCTCCTTCATGGGTTTCACCACGGCGCGGATGCCGAGAAACACGCCCGTCAGGTTGATGTCCAGGATCCGCTGCCACTCCGAGAGCGCGTAGTCCTCGAAGGTGCCGACGTTGATGATGCCGGCGTTGTTGACGAGCACGTCGATGCCACCGAACTCGCTGAGGGCGGTGGCCACCGCGGCATCCCAGTCCTCGGGTTTCGTCACGTCGAGGTGCAGATAGCGGGCCGCGTCTCCGACCTCCGCCGCCACCGCCTTGCCCTCGTCGTCGAGGATGTCGCCGAACACCACCTTGGCCCCCTCGGCCACCAGCGTCCGCACGTGCGAGGCCCCCATCCCCCGCGCACCCCCGCTGATGAGCGCGACCTTTCCGGCCAACCGATCTGCCACTGCGATTCTCCTGTCGTGTGAGTCCTAAGCACCATACGTACAGGAGTCAACGTATGGCCATTGGCCTATTTTTTGTCCGACCACCGGAAAACTACGAGGCAGGCAATCAGCCCGCCGACGCTCCACGCGGCCAGTACGAAAAATGTCGGCCAGTGCTCCCAGCTGCCGGCCGGTTCGAAGGCGGCCATGTCCGGCGGCAATAGCACCGAGCGGAACCCTTGGGCCATCCACTTCACCGGAAAAACCGAGCCCAGGGTCAGCATCCATGCCGGCAACGCGACGAGCGGAACGTAGGTGCCCGACACGAACTGCAAGGCGACCCCCGGGCCGTTGGTGATCACGGCGGCCGAAACCGCTCCGCTCGCCAAGTTGCTGACGAAGATGCCCAGCAGCGAGCAACTGACGATGCCCAGGACGAACACCCACATCAGGGTGAACCAACCGAATGCGGTTGTCGGCAGGGCGAGCTTGAAGATGAGCACGCCCACGGCGAGCAGGACGACGGCCTCGGCGAGGCTGGCGAAGGCAACCAGGCAGATTTTTCCGATGAAGTACGCCGCCGCGGTTGCCGGCGTCCCCCGCAGTCGCCGCAGCGCGCCGGCTTCGCGGTCGGCGGCGATGCTGATGCCGAGGTTGATGAACGAGGTGGACAGGATCCCGTACGCGAGGATGCTCGCCGCGATGACCGCGCCGGTGCTGGTATTGCTGTGCGGCAGTTTCGTCGAGAAGATCGAGCCGAGCAGGATGCCGATTACGGCGGGCATCGAGAAGGTGAGCACCACCTGTTCCGGCCGCCGGTAGAACATCTTCAGCTCCGGCACGATGCGCGACAACCCGATTCGCACCGGAGACGGCAGCGGCACCGCGGACGGGCTCGAATGGCGTTGCGGTGGGGCAGATCTCCGCGCGTGACCGATGTCCATCACGCCTCGCCGATCAACCGCAGGTAAGCGTCTTCGAGCGTCGGCCGGGAGACCGTCAGCTGAGCCAGTTCTGCCCCGTGCTTCGATCGCCGCCTGATCAAGTCGGTCGGGCGATCCGTCACCTCCACGTGGGCACGGCCCGCCTCCACCCACCGGACCGTCGCGGCCGTACTGACGTACTCGGTCAGTTTTGCCGGTGAGTCGACTGCCACCACCCTGCCGTCGGCCAGGACTGCGACCCGGTCTGCCAGTGCGGCGGCCTCCTCCAGGTAGTGGGTCGTCAATACGATCGTCGTGCCATCGCTCGCCAGCAACCGGATGAGATCCCAGAATCGCCGCCGGGCATCGGGATCGAACCCGGTCGTCGGTTCGTCGAGGAAGAGCAAGTCGGGCATGCCGATGATGCCGAGGGCCACGTCGAGACGACGGCGCTGCCCGCCTGACAGCGTCCTCACCCGGGAGTCGGCAACCGGCGTCAGCCCGACGAGTTCGAGCGTCTCCCCCGGAAGTCGCGCCCTGCCATAGCATTTCGTCAGCATCTGAATGGTTTCCGCCACGGTCAGCATCCCCGCGTCGCTGACTTCTTGCAATACGATGCCGATCTTGGCGCGCCAGCTACGGCCGGCGGTTCCGGGATCTTCGCCAAGCACGCGCACGTATCCGGAATCCCGTTGCCGGTGACCCTCGAGGATTTCGATGGTCGTCGACTTTCCCGCGCCGTTGGGCCCGAGGATGGCGAAGATTTCGCCGTAGCCGACGTCGAGATCCACATCGCGCACGGCCTGCAACTGCCCGTAGGCCTTTGACAAACCTCGGACGCGCACCGCGCGGGATTCGTCCCGCTCCGTCGCTGCCGTTGGGTCGCCTTTGTCGGCCAGCTGCTCGGCTCGTGCCGGCCGTGTCCGCCCAGGAGCGTTCATGCGTGCGTTCCCCCCGCGTCCTCCTCGGCTGTTTCGAGGTCGAGCAGCAGAGCCCGGAGTTCGTCTTCAGACAACTGCTCCACCAGGCGGTCGACCTCGTCGGCGGCCGTGCGTTGCTGCCGCTGTTCGGTGACCACGGTTGGGTCGGCGCTTCCCAGTTCAAGCCGGCCAAGTATCCGAGCGGCCAGTTCGTTGACACTGACTCCCCTGAGCAGGTCCAGCACCGGCAGGTCGACGGCGAACTGGGCGTGGATCCGGGTTCTGAAATCCATTGCCATCATTGAGTCCAAGCCGAGGTCGTCTAGGGCGTCGTCGAGCCCGATATCGGTCGGGGCGAGGTCGAAGACCGCGGAGCCGATCTGTCGCACCAGGCGAGCGACCATGTCGGCCCTGTCGGCTTCCGGGCACGCCGCGAGGGAATCCAACACCGAAGTCTCGACATCGGTTTTGGCGGCCGCCGGTTCGGTGGCGCCCAGTTCGGAAAACATCGGTGGCAACTGCCCGACAAGGCCCACGCGGCGGGCCCGCGTCCAATCGGCGGTGATAGCGATGACGTTGGGCATCTGCTGGTTGATGAGCCGATCGAGGATCTGGGCTCCCGCGCCGGGCGTGATCAGCTCGATCCCCCGATGCGCATAGATCTTCTCGAGCTTGAGGTCTTCGACCATGCCTACTGACCACGGGCCCCAGCCGATCGTGGTGGCCGGCAGTCCCTCGGCCCGCCGATAATGCGCGAAGGCGTCCAGGAATGCGTTGGCGGCGGCGTAGTTCCCTTGGCCGGGTGATGCGATGACCGAACCCGCCGACCCGAACATCACAAAGAAGTCGAGCGGCTGTCCTTTGAAAGCGTTGTGCAACACGCGGGTACCCACGACTTTGGGCGCCATCACCTTGGTGAAATCCGCTTCGGTCATGTTGACCAAGAGTTGGTCGTGGACAGACCCCGCGGCGTGAACGATTCCACGAACCGGTCGGCCCTCGTCTCGGATGTGGTCACTCAACCAAGCCCGCACCTGGTCCGCGTCGGTGATGTCGACGCTGGCCGTCGTCACCCTGGCGCCGAGGCGCTCGATCTGCCGAATCGCGTCGACGGCCGACCGGTGCTTGTCGTCGTGGGATAGCAACGGCCAGCGGCTCCTTGGCGGGAGTGCGCTTCGGCTTAGCAGGGCGATATGCCGCGCTCCCCGTTGGGCAAGGTACGTCGCGACGACGCGTCCGAGGGCTCCCGGTCCGCCGGTGACCACGTAGGTGGCATCGGGTGCGAGTTTGGTCGGGAAGGCTTTCGAGAGGCTGCTGGCCGAGCGAAGACGCGGGACCAACGTGGTGTTTCCGCGGATGGCGATCTGATCCTCGGCATCGTCGTCGAGCACGTGGTCGCAGATGCGCGCGGCAGCCTCGACGCGGTCGTCGGCGGCGTCGATATCGATCAGCCCGCCCCACTGCTTGACCAATTCCTGGTGGCCCACGACGCGGCCGAGCCCCCAGATGACCGCTTGTTCGACCGCGAGCGCCTCGGTCCCCAGCGCCGGTTGCGCGTTCTCGGTGACCAAGTACAGGCGCGGCTGGACGGTCTCGTGCTCCGCGAGGGATTTCACAAGATGCAGAACGGTGAAAACGCCTAAGCGCTCGGTCGTTTCGGTCGGATTCACGTCGTGGTGCACCGGTTGGCCGTCCGGATGTGCGGGCATATCCAACGGCCAGCAGTCGATGATCCCGGCAAGGTTGCCTTCTTTGGCGAGGTGGGTTTCGAGCAACTGATGCAGCTGACGCGGTTGGCTGGGGTTCACCGCATACCCGCCGTCGAATTCGGTGAGCGCTTCCACGGGTCGGTGCTCGACCACGCGGACGCGCTGACCCCTGCGGCGCATCCGCTCCGCGAGCACTGAGCCGACGCCCGCCGCATCGACGAAGACGATCCACGACATGTTTTCTACGGCGATCGCGTTCTCCCGCTCGTCGTGTCCGGGACGGGTATGCGCAATCCACTGAATCTCGTAGAGCCCCTTGTCCACACGCTCGGGCGACATGTGAGAAGACACAGCGAGTGATTGCACCGTGAAGCCATTGAAGGCGGCGAGGGGCTGCCCGTCGGCGCCGGTCACGGTGATATCACTCTCGATCTCGTCGGCGGTGGCCGAAACGACCCGTAGATGGACGTTCATGTCACGCTCGGCTGAGCCGTATATCGCGCTTCGCCGGATCCGAACGGGAAGGTAGGGACTTTCGCGGGTCTCGTGCCCGAGAAGCGGTGCGCCAAGCAGTGTTTGAAAGGCCCCGTCGATGAGGGCGGGATGGAATCGGTATCGGTCGACATCGTCGCGGAGCGCTCCCGGGGTGACGATTCGGGCTGTCGCCCAACCATCTCCGGCAGTCGCCCCGGTCACGGTCCGGAACGCTTCGCCGTACGCCAAGCCCATGGCTCGGGTACGGGCGTAAAACTCGTCGCCCTCGATCGTGGTGCCCTCTCCCGCGCAGTTGAAGCTCGCGCAATGTCCCGGCGGCGTCGGGAGTGTGTTGAGTTCCGCGGTCGCCGTCAGCGTCCACTTCAGCTCCCCGCCCGCCGTCGCAGTGAAGGCGGTGAATTCCAGTGCGCCGGTGTCCTGATCGAGTGTTGTCCTGAGTATGGGGTCACAAGTGTCATCGAGAACCAGGGCTCGTCTCAGCGTCAGGTTCTCAACGCTGTGGTGCGCGGACCCGTAGGCGGCCTCCCCGGCAGCGAGGGCCATTTCGATGAATACCGCTCCAGGTAGGAGAACACTGCCCTGAACCCGGTGATCCGCGAGGAAGGGCAACATCGCGGTGCCCAGCTCCACTTCCCACGTGGGATGCGCGGCCCCGCCCACCGGTTGCCCGAGCAGGGGATGCACCGGGTTGTAGTGGAGGTCCTCCGCGGCTTCCTGGGTCTCGTTCCAATACCGTTTGGATTGCCATGGGTAAAGGGGAAGTTTCAGCAGCCGCGCCCCGTTTCGGGGGTATAGAGCTTCCCACCTCACCGGGTGACCCTCGCAGTGCAGTGCGCCAACGCAATTCATCAGCGTGCGGCCGTCGTCCGCGTCGCGCCGCTGGGCCGGCAAGACCACCACGTCGGTCTTTTGCGCCGAGGCGATCTCGACGATTGACGTCGCAAGGACGGGATGTGGCCCGAGTTCGACGAAATGGGTGTATCCATCGTCGAGCATTCGGTTGACCGCGGGCTCGAAAAGTACTGTGGCGCGGGTGTTCTGCCACCAGTAGCCGGCACCGGCGGTGTAGCCGTCCAAGCGTTCGCCGGTCACGGTGGAATACAGCGGCATGCTCGCCGGGCCCGAAGAAAGCCCTTGCAGGGCGCCGCAAAGGTCTTCTCTCACCATGTCCATGTGGTGCGAGTGATACGGCACCTGCACGCTGAGGAACCGGTTGAAGATCCTGAGCTCGTCGAGTTGGCGGGCGATGCGGTCCAGGGCGTCACCGTCGCCGGCGATGGTGACCGCCGAGGGGCTGTTGACGGCGGCGATCGATACACCGGCCCCGATGCCATCGGCCGCTCGGTTCTCCAGCGTCTGAATGAGCGATTCTGCACCGAGGCCCACGGCGAGCATGCGGCCGGATCCTCGGGTGCGCTGTTGCAGGCGACTTCGGTGGTAGATGACGCGGATCGCCTGTTCGAAGGTGAGTACGCCGGCCAGATGGTGGGCGGCCACCTCACCGGCGCTGTGCCCCACCACGCCGTCGGGGATGATGCCGAATTCCTTGAGCTGCTCGGCCAGCGCTATCTGGATGGCGAAGTTCGCGGGTTGGGCCACATCCGTTTCCGCCATGCGAGACCTGGATTCGTCGGCGCGGAGTTCGTCGATCAAAGACCACTCGGCATAACGGGATAGCTCGCGATCGCTTCGCACGATGCTGTCGGCGAAGGCGGGATAGGCGTCAAGCAGCCCCCGGCACATCTTCCACCACTGAGGCCCCATCCCGGTGCAGACGAACGCCAGCTTCGGCGCGTCTGCAGGCGTGCGGCCGACCGGGGTTTGCCCCTCTGCCAGGGCCTGAAGTTGACCCAGCGCGTCGCCGACACCGTCCGCGACGATCGCGCGGCGATGCGTCAGGTGGGTGCGTCGCCGGCTGAGCGTGTAGCCGAGGTCGAGCAGTGAGAGGTCGGGGTGAGCGTTCAGCTGCTCCGCCAGCCGACGAGCCGTTGCCGCTAAAGCCTCCTGCGAACGCGCCGACACCGGCAGCAAGGCCAGGGGCATCTGCCGAGATTTTTCCGGGACGGCTCGAGCGGGAACCGGCGGCTCGGCAAGCACCACGTGCGCGTTGGTGCCGCCGAAGCCGAAGGAGTTGACCCCTGCGACGCGTCGCCGGTTGCCGGGGAAAGGACGACCGGTCGACGGAACTTCGATGCCCGAATTCGCAAGCGCTATCGGGTCATTGAGGTGCAGGTTCGCCGGGATGTACCCGTGTTTTAGCACCAGCGCCGCCTTGATCAACCCGGCGACCCCCGCGCCGGCTTCCAGGTGGCCGATATTTGTCTTGACCGAGCCGATCAGCAGTGGATCGGCCGGTGACCGGTCGGCAGCCAACACGTTGCCGAGTGCCCCGGCCTCGATCGGGTCGCCGACGGGGGTGCCAGTGCCGTGCGCCTCCACATAGCCGACTTCGTCCGGACGGATACCCGCCCTGCGCAGTGCCGTGGCGATGGCCGCCTCCTGCGCCGCGGCGCGGGGCACCGTGATGCCGTCGGTGCGCCCGTCCTGCGACACCGCGGAACCCAGGATCTGAGCGTAGATTTCGTCACCGTCGGCCACCGCGCGCTCGAGCGGCTTGATGACGACCATGGCGCCGCCCTCTCCCCGCGCGTAGCCGTCGGCGGAACGGTCAAAGGCCTTGCAGCGCCCGCCCGGACTGAGGAACCCGCTCTTCGATTCGGCGATGCCGGTGTTGGGGCCGATCATGATGTTGACCCCGCCGGCCAGCGCGAGGTCGCATTCGCCGTTCCAAATGCTCAGTGCGGCAAGGTGAACGGCGACCAGTGAGCTCGAGCACGCCGTGTCGATCGTCATGCTGGGCCCACGGAAATCGAAGGCAAATGAGATCCGGTTGGCCAGCATGGTCATCATCATTCCGGTGGCGGAATGGGCTTTGAATCGGTACCGGCTGGCGCGGCCCTGATTTTGCAGAAGTTGGTAATCGAGTGTGAAGCCGCCGACGAAGACGCCTACCTCGGTTCCCGCCAGGCTGTCGGCGGATATTCCACCGTCTTCCAGCGCCTCCCATGTGGTCCGCAACAGGAGGCGTTGCTGGGGATCGATCAGGTGCGCTTCGCGGGGAGAGATCCCGAAGAATTGGGGGTCGAATTGGTCGATCTCGTCGAGGAACCCGCCTCGCCGGGTAACCATCTTGCCGACCTTGGCGGGGTTTGGGTCGTAGTATTTCGCGGCGTTCCATCGCGCTTCGGGGACGGTGCCGGTGGCGTCGGTTTCGGTGCATAGCAAGTGCCAGTAGCTGGTCGGGTCGTCGGCACCACCGGGGAACTGACAGCCGATTCCGACGATGGCCAAGGGGTCGCGGTCTCCGGTTGCGGCGCGCATGCTCATCCTTTCGCCCTACGAAGCCTCAACCGCGAGAACCGGGTCGTGCGCGAATCGTTCTTGGGTCAACGTGCTTCTAGTACGGGTGCGGCGCCGAGAATCCACCCTCGGCTGACCGGATTGATTTCCTGCTCGCGGCGGTAGATGGAGCGCAGTTCCCGCAGCAGAGAGTCGCGTTGCCACGCCTGCACCTGCTGCATCACGCCGTCTTCGGAGAACCGGTCACACTTTTCCGAAACCACCGTCTCCACGAGTTGGCCCGCCAGCTGGTGTAACAGGCGGGTGTTGGCCTCAAACTGCGCGGTGAAGTCCGGACTTTCTCCGATCATCGCGGTGTGCAGGCTAACCATGAAGTTGAACGGTGAATACAAATCCACGAACCCAGCCGACGGGCGCGCGCTCTCGATTGCGGCCCATTCTCGGAAGAACCTTTGCGTACGGTTGCTGAGCTTGATCAAGCCTTCCAGGTGCGGGACGACCTGTGGATCGTCGGCGACGGTGACGAATCGTCCATTCCTGTAGAGCAAGCCGACGAAGCCCCAGTAGAAGGCGATATCCCAGATCACCTTGGCGGACATCACGGTCGGCGAGCCCATCAGCGTGTACTGATCGCAATACACGGCGAGCCACATGTCGGTGAGGGATCGGAATAACGAGTCGCTGATTCCCGACCGCGCGACGACATCCTCACCGTCGAGTTCCCGGACGATCATGTCGGTGATGAGGCCGTTACCGATCGCCACGAGGTCCAGCCCCGACGAGTACAACGGGTCTAGAAAAATCCCCGAATCTCCGGTGAGACACCAACGGTCACGGCCGTCGTACACCTTGGTGGCGCCGTGACTGTAGTTTTTCATCACCCTGAAGTCCTTGATCAGGTGTTCGTGTTCCGCCAGGACCGCCGCGCACTGCGGCTCGTACTCGTTGAGCCACGAGCGGGCCTTGGCGAGCGTGTTGAATCGGTCGAACTGGTGAAACGCCGGGTCGGCGACGATGCCGACGCTCGTGGATCCGGACGCGAGCCGGATCAGCCAAACCCAGTAGCCCTCCCCCATCAAGTGATTCGTGGACAGCGCACGATCGCCCTCGGTGATGCGGGTCTGCCAGGCCGGGTCATCGCTCCACCGGCCGATGTCGATTTCGGCGGCGACACGCAACCACACCGCATTGCAGTTGTGTTCGTTGGCGCGCCGCAAACCCAGTTGGCGGGCCAGCGCACGATTTCGTCCGGATGAATCCACCAGCCAACGCGTTGTCGTGCGCGTGATGGTGTCACCGCTCTGGATGGAAACGGTGTGCGGGTGTCCCCCGGCGCCGCACTCGACCGACACCGCCCGGCCCCGCCGAATGTCGACACCCGCCGCGCAGCAACGTCGGTAGAGCTCGTTCTCCAGCCGGCCGCGGTCGATCTGATACGTCACCTGGGGGATGAAGGAGGAACTGCCCAGTTCCAGCCGCTCGGTGATATCGGTGTTTCCGCCGTGGGAGAAAAACATTCGCAAGCCCATCTTGCGAATCTGCGAGGTCTGCAAGTGGTCGGCCAAACCAATGCGTTCGCGCAGATAGTGGGCGGAAACCTCGACCGTCGACTCGCCGACGGTGTGGGTGATCTCAGGCACTGGGTGCGAGGCGGGTGAGATGACGGCGACTCGCGTGCGGGGCCTGGCGGTGCGAATCTCGAGTGCCAGGGTCAGTCCCGCCACACCACCACCGACGATGGCGACGTCGTGATCAGGGTGAACTTTGTCGGCATCCAACCGGGCCTTGAGCCTTCGCGCGAGGGTCTCGCGCGCCTCGGGGCTCAACTGCGACAGTTGCGCGCGCACGTCCACCCGTCCACCTCTTGCAAACCCAGGGAAATTAAGTTACTTAATAGTTAAGTACGTTACACGAAATGAGGACTCTCGCAAGCCTGGAAGCACACGGTGTCGACCCGGCGGGCCGCCGACACGTGTGAGGCCAGATGCGCTGCGGCAAAGCCGATCTCAACCGCTCGTCGACCCGCCTGCCGGGATGAAGCCGACCACGAACACTCAGGACCTCACCATGCCTGCAGCAACCGCCGTACATTTTTTCCTTGAGCTGGCCGTCATCCTCGGGACATGCCGGCTCGTCGGGCTGGTTGCGCAACGCTTGGGGCAGCCCCAAGTCGTCGGCGAGATGATTGCCGGCGTACTTTTGGGCCCCTCGCTCCTGGGCCGGGTCGCTCCCGGCGTGCAGCACGATCTCTTTCCACCCGGGCAGGCGAACACGGTGCTCTACACCGCGGCGCAGATCGGCCTGGTTCTTTACATGTTCCTCGTTGGGCTCGGCTTCGACGTCAAGCTGATCAAACATCGCGCCGGCACCGCGGCGGCCGTGTCGGCCGCGGGGATCCTCACACCGCTTGCGCTGGGAGCGATTGTCGCCTTGCCGCTGCTGAACAGCGGAATCTTGTTCGGAAAAGGTGTCTCGCTGCCCTTGGCGATGATGTTCTTGGGCGCGTCGATCGCAACCACCGCGTTTCCGATGCTCGCGCGAATCATTTTCGAACAGCGGCTGTCCGGAACGCCGCTAGGTACGCTCGCCCTGATCTGCGGTGCGATCGACGACGCCCTCTCCTGGTGCATCCTGGCCGTTGTGCTCGCCATCCATCGAGGCGATCCCAGCACCGCCGCCACGGCAATAGTCGGTGGCATGTTGTACACGGCATTGCTCCTGACGATCGGGCGCAAGGCCCTGGCCGTCCTCGGCGCGAGATCCGAACGCCGGAACGCGGTCAGCGCGCCAACGTTCAGTGCAGTGCTCGTGTTGCTCATGACGTGCGCATGGTTCACCGACGCCATCGGCATCTATGCGATATTCGGCGCGTTCGTTCTGGGCGCGGCAATGCCATCCGGCTTCTTCGCCCAGCAACTCACCGCCAGGCTCGAGCCGCTGGTGACCACGTTGTTGCTGCCGCTGTTCTTCGTATACTCGGGGCTGAATACCCAGATCGGCCTGGTCAACAGCCCGAAACTGTGGGCGGTGACGGTGGGAATGCTCCTGCTGTCGATCATCGGAAAGGGAGTTTCGTGCACAGTCGTCGCGTGGCTGAGGAAAGTCCCTCTTCGTGAATCGGTCGCCCTGGGTTCATTGATGAACGCCCGCGGCTTGATCGAACTCATCCTGCTCAATATCGGGCTTCAGGCCGGCATCATCACCCCAACACTGTTCAGCATCTTGGTTTTGGTCGCCGTAGTGACGACCCTGATGGCCACGCCGATATTCGAATTCGTCTATGGGCGGCACCGGGCGAGCGAGGTAGCCACCGGGCGGTTAGGAACCCACGACGTCGAAGACCGCGGCGGCGGAGGTGACGGCCTTGTCGGCGTTCCCCTCGTCGTGCAGCAACATGCGCACGCCGATACGGCCGGGCCCGCCGCGGTGCGCGACTCCTTCCACCCGGAAGGGGCCCACCTTGCCGCGGGCCATGAACATGACGTGCCAGCTGACCACCTGGAGCTTTCGGGTCCCGGCGACGCCGGCGGCGAGATCGACAGCCGCCGTTTCTAGGACGACGTGCTGGGGGCCGATGTGCAGCGCGGCATCCGGGGATGCGAGTTCGGTGCTGAGCTCGGGCAGCACCCAGTGGCCATCGCTACGCCTGCTGGCCCCGAACGCCTGCCACAACGGCGGCAGATCCGGCGAGTCCTCGATTACCAATTCCGTGCCCGAAACGTCCATGCGGCCCAGGCCTTCCGGCGGGATGCCGATGATCGCTCCCTGGCCCTCGTTGAAGGCGATGACCCGGTCCGGGTTGTCGGCGTCGACGATCTTGCACCGTCCGTAGCCCATAGTGCGGCCCTGATGCACGATGCCGGAGCCGACGATCTCGACCCGCTTGACGTCATAGCCGGGGTCGATGATCTGCACCGACGCGATCACCGGGTTGGGCACCGCCACCATGTCCGTCTGGCATCCCTCCGGGGAGGAAATGGCCAACGGCGCCACCATGATTCCGCCGGCCTCGTTGCGCATGTCGCGGCGAATGGTGACGGTGTCGTCGACCTCGCCGAGGTCCATCGAGGAGTGTTTGCGGCCGATGTAGCGGTAGCTGAGCAGCCCCGTCCAGCGCCGGTACAGTTCGTCCCGGTAAGCATCGGAGTCCCCTGCCAACTCCCGGATGTCACGAAGCTGGTCACTCAATTCCGGCCTCCTTCAGGCTTTTCCGTGCCGGACCTGGTTGAAGGGCACGCCGCGGTCGGCGGCGTACTCGCGCGGAAAGTTCAGCACCCGCTCGCCGATCACGTTGCGCGCCATCTCGGTGGTTCCCCCGCCGATGCTGGCGATCTGACGGCCGAGGTAGCGGGTGCCGACGTCGAGCAGCCCCGCCTCGTCATCGACCGCGGCGGCAGGGCCGGCGACGGCCAACGCGGTATCGGTTTCGACGTCGTGCACCTCGGCCATGCACAGCCGGATGATCGAACCGGCGGCGGGCGGCAGCGAACCATTGGCCACGGCGTGGAAGACGTGCTCGCTGAGCTGCCCGTGCACCGCCCGGTGGACCAGGGCACGGCCCACCCGCTCGCGGACCCGCTCGCTGTTGGACCGGTTCACCCTGCCCACCAGGTCCAGCAGGTCAACCGAAACATCCTGGGCCTCGGCGATTCCCGGCCCGCTGGTGTATTCCGATCCGTCCCCCATCGTGCGGCGCTCGTGGTAGAGCTGGCGCGACGCGACGTCCCAGCCCCTCCCCGGCTCACCCACGACGGCGTCGTCTCCGAGTTCGACGTCGTCGAAGAACTCCTCGCAGAACTCCACGGAGCCGTTGACCTGTTTGATGCGGTTGATCGTGACGCCGGGATGCCGCAGCGGCATCAGGAACATCGTCAGGCCTTCGTGTTTGGGCGCGTTCCAATCGGTCCGGGCCAGGCACAGGCCGTAGTCGGCGGCGAACGCCCACGTGCTCCAGGTCTTGGCGCCGTTGATGATCCAGTGGCCGTCGCGCCGGTCGGCGCGGGTCAGCACGCCCGCGAGATCCGATCCCCCGCTGGGTTCGGACAGCAGCTGCACCAACACTTCGTCACCGCGAAGCGCGGCCGCGATGTGGCTGCGTTTCTGCTCCTCGCTGCCCATGTCGAGGATCGTTGCGCAGCAAATGGCGAAGGAGGGCACGTTGAGCATGAGGGGGGTCTCATAGGCCAGCGCCTCGGCGTCGAACGCCTTCTTGTATTCGTAGCTCAGGCCCAGCCCGCCGTACTCGCGGGGGAAGCAGATGCCGGCGAATCCGCCGTCGTACAGCTTCTTTTGCAGTTCGCGGGCGCGCTGCCAGGACGTCATTTCGTCGCGCTGCAGGACCATCGCTTCCCCGGAATCCAGCCGCGGCAGGTTCTCGGCCAGCCAGGCCCTGGCCCGGCTCCGAAACTGTTCGACCGACTCGGAAGTCACCGATGGCCTCTCATTCGAGCGTCGACCGCGTGCTGGGCGACTGTACAGCACCGCCGCCGCCGCTGTACAGATCGGCGCCTATGACCGGTTCAGCTCCACGGCGGCGCGGATCAGCGCCTTCAGGGCCTCCTCGTCGACCTGGTCGCCCTCGTGAAAATCGATCGCGCGCCGGGTGTTGCCTTCCAGGCTGGAGTTGAACAAACCCTTGGGATCCTGCAGCGAGGCGCCCTTGGCGAAGGTCATCTTCACCACGTTCTTGTAGGTCTCGCCGGTGCAGATCATCCCGTCGCGATACCAGACCGGGACGCCGCGCCACTTCCACTCCTCCACCACCTCAGGTTCGGCTTCCTTGACGAGTTCCCTGATGCGGGAAAGCATTTCACCGCGCCAATCCCCGAGCTCCGAGATCCTGGCGTCGATCAGCTCGGCGGGAGTCTTCGTCACGGTTCCGTCCTTTCGCAGAGGTTGTCGCTCGCCGGACGGTATATCACGGACGTTGATCGCGCGGCCCGCGGCGAGACGCGGTGTCCGGCGCCGGTAATCTGCGTTCGACTCATGACACATCCCTTCGACGACGCCATCAGGCTCGAGACGATCGACGCGAGCACCAGGCGCGGGCGGACCCATCCGGAATGGGCCAACATGGTGGGGCCCTTCGGCGGAATCACCGCAGCCATCGTGCTGCACGCCGTCCAATCGCACCCCGACCGCATCGGCGAGCCGCTGGCGCTGACCGTCAACTACGCCGCCCCCATCGCCGACGGCGACTTCGACATCACCTTGCGGGCAGCGCGCACCAACCGGACCAACCAGCACTGGATCGCCGAACTCAGTCAGGACGGTGACGTCAAGACCACGGCGACCGCGCTGTTCGCCATTCGCCGCGACGGCTGGGCCGACACGGAGCTGCGCCCGCCGACCGCTCCGGACCCCGACGAGATCGCTCCCACCGATCCCGGCCTGGTGCGCTGGACGAGCCTCTACGACATGCGGTATGTCGAGGGTTCGATGCCCGGCAAGGACGGGCAACCGAGCCCGACGTCGACCTCCACCCTCTGGGTGCGCGACGCCGCGCAACGCCCCGTCGACTACCCGGTGTTGGCCGCGCTATCGGACGCCTTCTACCCGCGGGTCTTCCTGCGGCGCGGCGGCTTCGTCCCATCCGGGACGATCTCGTTGACGACGTACTTTCACGCCGATCAGCACGAACTCGACTCCGTGGGCGACGACTTCGTCCTGTGCACCGCGCACGCCAACCGCTTCAGCCGCGGCTACTTCGACCAGAGCGCGCAGGTGTGGGCCCGGCATGGCGTGCTGTTGGCCACCACGCATCAGGTCGTCTACTACAAAAGCTGACCGGTTTACACTTCGGCAGTGAAACGTCACGCCGCAACGCTTACGGAAAGAATCGAGCCGCTATGACAGAGCGCGCGCAAACGCTGGTCGCCGACACGCTGCCGGCGATCGAATCCATCAAGCAGCTCAAGGCCCGTTACTGCCGCTACCTGGACGCCAAGGACTGGGCGGCGTGGCGAACGATCTTCTCCGACGACTTCGTCAGCGACACCTCCGAAGCGGGCGGCAAGGTGATCGCCGGTGCCGACGACTTCGTCGCGTTCACCCGCCGGGCCCTCGGCCGGCCGACGCAGCCCACCGCCCACCAGGTGCACGCCCCCGAAATCGAGGTCACCTCCGCGACGACCGCACGCGGAATATGGGCCCTGCAAGACGTCGTCCGTTTCGGTCCGGGGGTCACCCTGGTCGGCTACGGCCACTACCACGAGACCTACGAAAACGTCGCCGGCCGGTGGGTTATCAAGAGTTCCAAGCTGACTCGGCTCCGCGAGGACATCGTGACTCCCCTGTTCTCGATCTACGTCTCCCCACGGCTTCGCGCGGCGATCGGCAAGGCCGCCGGGCGACTGATGGGACAGTGACCATGACAATCGCCACCGTTTTGGTCACCGGCGCGTTCGGACTGGTTGGCAAGCGTTGCACGCAGATCCTGCTCGATCGCGGGTGCACCGTGATCGCGATGGATCTGCGCAACGACAACACCGTCGCGGTGGAGAAAGAATTGGCCGCCGGCGGGCATTCCGGGACGCTGATCCCCGCCTATACCGACCTGCTGGACGCCGAAGCGGTGCGCGGGCTCATCGAGACCCATCGGCCCGGGGCGGTCATCCACCTGGCCGCCATCGTCTCCCCACCGTCGTACCGCAACCCGGCGTTGTCCCGCCGGGTCAACGTCGGCGGTACCGAGAATCTCTTGGCGGCCTGCGCCGCGCTCCCCGATCCGCCGCTGTTCCTGATGGCGTCCAGCGCCGCGGTCTACGGCTCGCGCAACCCCTATCGCCAACCGGAACGGATCACCCCGGACACCCCGGTAAATCCGATCGATCAATACGGTGAGGACAAGGTGCTTGCCGAAGCGGCGATCCGCGCCAGCGGCCTGCCGTACGCGCTCTTCCGGCTGGCGGGCGTCATCTCGCCGGACACTCAGGCCGGCATCAATGGTGACTACCTGATCCTGATGCGATCGATCCCGAGCGATAACCGCATACACATGGTCGATGCGCGTGATGTAGCGCTGGCGTTCGCCAAGGGCGTCGATCGCGGGGCGGCCATTTCCGGCAAGGTTTTGCTCATCGGGGGCAACGAGACGTACGTGCTCCTGCAGCACGCGCTCCAGGACGACCTGATGAGGGCCGCCGGCCTGGGCCCGCTCGGCCCCTCCGCCTTGCTGCCCGGCGACCCGGGCGACGACCGCGGCTGGAGCTTCACCGGCTGGTACGACACCACCGAAGCGCAGGCGCTGCTCGACTTCCAGGAGCACGATTGGTCCCAGACCCTGGACTGGATCGCCGGGACGCAGGGCCGCAGGCGGATCGTGTTGCGGCTGCTGAGTCCCGTGCTGCGGCCCGTCGTGCGCGCGGCGCTGGCGGTGCAGCGCCGGCTGGAGGGACGCGGCCCCTACGCCGACCCGTGGGGGCTGATCGAGAAGAAGTACGGCGCGGCGGCGCTGGCAGGCGCCGATCGCTAATCATCCTGTCTCGCAACATGGCTCGTGCCACCACGCGCGCCCTGCACCTACTTCTCGCGCGCGCCCGTCAACGGTCGATCCATTGCATCTGCGCCTCGGCATGGTGGCCACCCTTGGGTGGGGTGATCCGGTCAAGCCGGGACAGTTGGTCCGGTGTCAGCTCGACGGCGTCGGCGCCGACGTTCTCCTCCAGGCGCGACACCCGCTTGGTTCCCGGAATCGGCACGATGTCGGGACCTTTTGCCAACAGCCAAGCCAGCGCGACCTGAGCGGGAGTGGCGCCGACGTCAGCGCTGATGCTCCGCAATTCGTCCGCGCTCTGTAGGTTGTGCTGGAAGTTCTCCTCGAAGAACCGTGGATTGGTCTTGCGGTAGTCGCTGTCGGGCAGCCCCTCGGTGGAGCGGATGGCGCCGGTGAGAAAGCCGCGGCCCAACGGCGAGTAGGGCACGAACCCGATCCCCAATTCGCGCAGCAGTGGCAGGATCTGGTCTTCCTGGTCGCGCGTCCATAGCGAGTATTCCGACTGCACCGCGGTGATGGGGTGCACCGCGTGTGCGCGGCGAATCGTGTTCACGCCGACCTCCGACAGGCCGATGTGCCGGATCTTGCCGGCGGTGACCAGTTCGGCCAACGCGCCGACGGTGTCTTCGATCGGGGTCTCGCGGTCGAGGCGGTGCTGATAGTAGAGGTCGATGCGATCGGTGCCCAATCGTTGCAGCGAGCCCTCCACCGCTATCCGGATGTTGGCGGGGCTGCTGTCCAAGCCGTTGCGGCCGGTGTGGGAAATCAGGCCGAACTTGGTGGCCAACACCACCCGGTCCCGCCGGCCCTGCAGGGCGCGTGCGACCAATTCCTCGTTGACGTAGGGGCCGTAGACCTCGGCGGTGTCGATCAGCGTGACGCCCAGGTCGATCGCGCGATGAACGGTACGGATCGACTCGGCGTCGTCGGTGCCGGCGCCGGCGTAGGCGACGGACATGCCCATCGCGCCCAAGCCGAGGCGACCGACCTCCAGGTTCGCGAGGCGCGCTTGTTTCATGGAGTCATTGTGCGCTTCGCGACTGGACGCCACGGGGCGGGTACCGTTGCGCGAGTGCACCGCATCGATGTTGCCGCGATCCGATGGACGACGTAGAAACCGCGCGACCGGCCCGCAATCTGGCGGTGGACTTCTACCGCGCCTCGGGCGTGGTTCTCATCGTGCTCGGCCACTGGCTGGCCGGTTCGGTGACCTATCACGACGGGCAATTCGGCCGCGAGAACCCGCTGCTCGACATGCCCTGGACGCAATGGCTGACCTGGATATTCCAGGCGGTTCCGGTGTTCTTCTTCGTGGCCGGCTACGCCGGTGCGGTGTCGTGGGCACACCGCCGCGGCGCCGACAGCTTCTCCCGGCAGGCCTGGATTCGGCATCGACTGGCGCGGGTGCTCGGACCAACCACGGTCTACGTCGCGCTGGTTTCGGCGCTCGTGGTGGTTCTTCAGGTCCGCCACGTGTCGGGCACGGTGCTGGAATACGCAGGTTGGGCGGTGGCCATGCACCTGTGGTTCCTCGCCGTATATGTGCTGGTGGTGTCGCTGACCCCGATTGCCGTTGCGGCACACGGACGTTGGGGGCTCAGGGTGCCGGCGGCGCTGGCCGCGGGTGTGGTACTCGTCGACGCCGTTTCGCTCGCCGGTCACGTCCCCTACGTCGGCTGGCTGAATTACCTGATCTGCTGGGGCCTGCTCTACCAGCTCGGGATCGCTTGGCACGGTGGGCTGTTGGCCGGGCGCAGGCCGGTGTTGCTCGCGGCCGGTTCGGCCGTTGCTCTGGCGCTGCTGATCCGGGTGGGGCCGTATCCGGTCAGCATGATCGGGGTTCCCGGCGAGCCGATCGAGAACACGACGCCCCCCACGGTGGCGATGATGGCGTTCGCCTGCGCCCAGGCTGGGCTGGCGATGGCATTGGCGGCGACACTCGACCGGGTCCTGCGCCACGGCCCGGTGCAGCGGGTGTTGTCCACCGCCAACGCCAACGTCATGGCTCTCTACCTTTGGCACATGGTGCCGGTCGTCATCGTCGCGATCATCGCTTACCCGGCCGGGCTGATTCCGCAGCCATCCGAGGGTTCCGTGGCGTGGTGGCTGGTCCGGCTGGAATGGATCACCATCCTCAGCGTGGTCACAGCGGTCGAACTGCTGCTGCTGTGGTGGCAGCGGCGGTTCTTCGCGGTTCCGCTGCCCACATTCGGCCTGCCGCTCGGCGATCGCTGGGCCGAGGCGACCATGCTGACCGGCGCAGTCCTGGCCGCGGTCGGCCTGCACTTCTTGGCGCAGGGCGGCTTCGCCCCGGACGGGCGATTCTCGTGGCCGGCCGCGACCCTCTTTGCCGCCGGCGTGCTCTTGGTCGCGGTGCGTCCCAGGACTCTGTCGCCGTTGACCGGCTACCGCTCGCAGGGGCGCCCCAGCGCCTGAGGCACGCTGCCGTGGGTTAGCGACTTACGGCCCCCCGAGAGAGGCCCTAGTGCCCTGGTCGGAGCCGTATTCCGGGAGAAACGTTTCGGCCAGGCGCGGACCGTCTAAGGATCCGAGCCCGGGTCCGACGGAGAGGGAGCAGCCATATGTTAAACAGCCTCACGGTCCAGGACAACCAGATCCCTCAGCGGCGCGCTCAAGATGTCGAGCTGTTGAAGGAGTCCGGGGTTCACAAGCTCGTCATCGCAGACCGCGACGGCAACTGCTTGGCGTTCGTATTGGCTTGGGACAGCTTCGACTACGACGCCGAGACGGACACTTATGTGTGCGTCGCCGACAGCGACGGTCAAGAGCTCATGACCGTGTACGTCGCCGGCGAGATCAAGGCGGCGCCCGGGGCGAACACATATGTCATCACGGCGCCGGACCGGTTCGCCGGCCGCAGGGCGCTTTAGGCTCCCAGCGGATCGCACAGTTCCCGGGTCGCCGCGTGACGGCCGAACGGCGGCACGGCTAATGGGATCTTGACACGGCGAAGCTTATGATGGACCGTTCGTACGGTTAGTCTAGCGAAGGGTGGATGATGCCCCGATCGCCTGGTAGACGCAGCGAGATTTTCGACGCGTTTGTTCGCTACGTCGCCGAACGTGGCTACGACAGAACGAATATGGGCGACATCGCTGACGAGCTCGGCATGTCGAAGGGCACCATTGTCCATCACTTCGGGACCAAAGCGCAGATGTTGCGCGAGCTCGAAGAGAGCCACCTGGCCGGGCAACTCGACGTGCTGCAGATGGCGTGGGCCCGCCTGGCCGCGCCCCACGAACGCATCGCGGCAATCATTTACGCCTCCGCTCTCCTGCAAGTGACCGCGCGCGATGCCACGGTAGCGAGCCAGCGCGAGGTGGTTCAGCTGTCGGATGACCCGGCGATGCAGCAAGTGCGTAAGTTGCGTGATCAGTTGCAAACACTGGCGATTGACGAGATCCGAACGGGCATAGAGTGCGGTGTTTTCCGAAGCGTCGACGTCGAACTGGCTGCGCTGCAGCTGTGGGGATCGCTGCAGTGGATGTGGGTATGGTTTGATCCCGCCGGCGCACGTTCGCCCGAACAAGTGGGGGCCGCCTTCGTCGATGTGTTCCTCGGTGGACTGCTACTCGACCGGCTGGGGCTCAGCACCTGGGCCAGCCCTTCCGCTGACGTCGTCTCCGTCGTCCGTGAATGCCTAGCCGCGGTCTCGAAACGGTCGGATTGACCGCCACGCGACGAAATCCGTTGCGCATAACGGCAACTGCTCAACCGGACCCGCGCTGAAGCGCTGAGCCGCCCGGGCCGACGCCCGTTAACCGCGACGAGGCGCGCGCGATCCGTCGCTGTACGCCCGGTCAGTTTATCCGGCGAGACTTCGCTTGTCCTCGTTTTCACGGAACCACCCCAATCATCCACCGCCGTCGCGCCAGAACCCTTAAAGACGCCTGTTACGAGCCTAATTCGCGGAAGCCGGGCTGGACGTTTGCCCATGGGTCGCGAACCCGAAACTCCGACGATTCCTGGCGTTATTGACTGACCGTACGGTCTAATGCGATAGTTGCTGCGTGGCGCAAATGAGGGCGGCGTGGAGCCGGAGGGCGCGGCGCCAGAGTGCCGATTCGGGGACCATCTGGTCGAGCGGCTTCGCGAACAAGGTGATAACCCGGGAGTGGGATTACGGGCATCGCAACATGGGGCGAAGAAGCCGAGTGCGATCGTCGTCTCCAGGCGCTTCCAGAGGGTTTCTAGCGCATCGCGTTTCGCGGCGCGCTCACCCGATCTGCGGATCCTCAAACGGGCGCGGCTCGGGCGGCTCCGCGACGACGTGTAACGCGCACGGGACGCAGCGCCGAGATCTCGCGCCTGGTCGCGTGGTCGGTTTCAGGGCGGCGCGATGACTAGCGCCCACCTGTCTAGCAGCAAAGTCGTTAGCCGGATACGGCCGGGCACCGAGGTGGCCGGCGGGTTCTTCCGCATGTGCGTGCTGACCGGAAAGGCGCTGAGGCAGCCGTTCGAGTGGCGTGAGTTCATCTGGAATGGCTGGTTTCTCATGCGGGTCTCGCTGCTGCCCACCATCGCGGTGTCGATCCCGGAAACCGTGCTGCTGATCTTCACGCTCAACCTCCTGCTGGCGGAGATCGGCGCCGCCGACGTATCCGGTGCCGGTGCCGCGATCGGCGCGGTCACCCAGCTCGGCCCGATCGTGACGGTGTTGGTGGTCGCCGGCGCGGGCGGCACCGCAATCTGCGCCGACCTCGGCGCGCGCACCATCCGCGAGGAGATCGACGCCCTGGAGGTGCTCGGCATCGACCCGATCCACCGGCTGGTGGTCCCCCGCGTCGTCGCCTCGACACTCGTGGCGGTGCTGCTCAACGGCCTCGTGGTCGCCGTCGGCCTGGGCGGCGGCTACCTGTTCAGCGTGTACCTGCAGAACGTCTCGAGCGGCGCGTACCTCTCCACGCTGACCGCGCTCACCGGCTTGCCCGAGGTGGTGATCGCGTTCATCAAGGCCGCGACGTTCGGCCTGATCGCCGGCCTGGTCGGCTGCTATCGCGGGCTGATCGTCCGCGGCGGGTCCAAGGGGTTGGGCACTGCCGTCAACGAGACGGTGGTGCTCTGCTTCATCGCGCTCTTCGCGGTCAACGCGGCGCTGACCACCATCGGTGTCCGATTCGGAACGGGGCGATGAAATGACCGCGACCACCGGTGTTCCCGCACGGCATCTCCATTTTCCGCGGGCCGCCCTCACCCGCTACGCGGAAGCCCCGGACCGGGTGCTGGTCGAGATCGGGCAAATGGTCTGGTTCGCCCTGAGCGCGGTCGGGCAGATTCCCTTCGCCCTGCATCGTTACCGCAAAGAACTGCTACGAATGGTCGCCCAGATGGGCATGGGCACCGGCGCGATGGCCGTCGTCGGCGGCACCGCCGCCATCGTCGGCTTCATCACCCTGTCCGCGGGCTCCCTGGTCGCCATCCAGGGGTACGCGACGCTGGGCAACATCGGCGTCGAGGCGTTCACCGGATTCCTGGCCGCGCTGGTCAATGTGCGGTTTGTGGCGCCGGTCGCCGCGGGTCAGGCGCTGGCGGCCACGGTCGGCGCCGGCGCCACCGCCGAACTGGGCGCCATGCGCATCAGCGAGGAGATCGATGCGCTCGAGGTGATGAGCATCCGCTCGATCCCCTTTCTGGCGTCCACCCGGGTGCTGGCGGGTCTGATCGTCATCATCCCGCTCTACGGGTTGGCGATGACCATGGCGTTCCTATCCCAGCAGGTCACCACCGTCCTGCTGTACGGGCAGTCGATCGGCACCTACAACCACTACTTCCACACCTTCCTGCGCCTCAACGACGTGGGCTGGTCGTTCGCGGAGGTGATCCTGGTCGCGGTCGTCGTGATGACCACCCACTGCTACTACGGCTACACCGCCACCGGCGGGCCGGTCGGCGTTGGCGAAGCGGTGGGCCGGTCGATGCGGCTGTCGCTGATCACGATCGTGGTGGTGGTCGTGCTGACCGCGATGGCGGTGTACGGCAAAACCCCGAACTTCAACCTCACGGTGTAGCCGCCAATGACAGCCCCGGCACCGAGACCCAAGGAAAACCCGAAGCGCATCCCGCCGTACCGGACGGCGGCGTTGGCGTTCTTGGTGGTCGCCGCGGTGGTGCTGGGGTTCGTGTGGTTGCAGTTTCGGGGCCAGCTGTCGCCGGTGACGCGCTTGACGATGTTGGCCCCAAGGGCCGGTCTGGTGATGGATCCCGGGTCGAAGGTCACCTACAACGGCGTGGAAATCGGCCGGGTGGCCACGATTTCGGAGACCGAGCGCGACGGCGTACCGGCGGCCAAGTTTGTCATGAACGTGAATCCGAAATGGATCGAGCTGATTCCGGCCAACGTGGACGCCAACATCAAGGCGACCACGTTGTTCGGCAACAAGTATGTGTCGCTGACTTCCCCGAAAAACCCTACCCCTCAACGCATTACATCGGACCACGTGATTGATGCGCGGTCGGTGACAACCGAGTTCAACACGCTGTTCGAGACGCTCACCACGATCACCGAGAAGCTGGACCCGGTCAAGGTCAACCTCACGCTGGCCGCGGCCGCGCAGGCGCTCACCGGGTTGGGCGACAAGTTCGGGCAGTCGATCGTGAACGCCAACGCCATCCTCGACGACATCAATCCGCAAATGCCCCAGATCCGGCATGACATTCGGCAGTTCGCCGCCCTGGGTGACGTCTACGCCAACGCCGCACCGGATCTGTTCGACTCCCTGGACCACGCGGTGGTCACCGCGCGCACGCTGCACCGGCAGGAGGCCGACCTGGATGCCGCGTTGTTGGCCGCCGCCGGGTTGGGCAACACCGGCGCAGACATCTTCGCCCGCGGCGGCCCCTACCTGCAGCGGGGGGCCGCCGATCTGGTGCCCACCGCCCAGCTGCTCGATACCTACAGCCCCGAATTCTTCTGCACCATCAGGAATTACTACGACGAGGAACCCGCCGCCTATGCGACGACGGGCGGCGGCAACGGCTACGCGCTGCGCACCATGACCGAGCTGACGTCGGGGCTGGGTGGCATGCTCACGCTGCCCGGCTTAGCCGGCACGGCGGCCACCATGGGCCTCCTGACGCTGGCCGGGCTGGTCGGCGGTGCGCCGAATCCCTTTGTGTACCCGGACAATCTGCCGAAGGTGAACGCCCGCGGCGGGCCCGGGGGCGCGCCGGGTTGCTGGCAAGCGATCACCCATGACCTGTGGCCGGCGCCGAGCCTGGTGGTCGACACCGGCGCCAGCCTCGCGCCCTACAACCACCTGGATACCGGCTCACCGTACGCAATCGAGTACGTGTGGGGCCGCCAAGTCGGGGACAACACGATCAACCCATGAAAATCACCGGATCCGCCATCAAACTCGGCATCGTCTCGCTGGTGCTGCTGCTGATCACCGTGTCGATCGTCGTGGTGTTCGCTCAGATGCGGTTCAACAGCACCAACAGCTATACCGCGGAGTTCAAGAACGCCACGGGCTTGAAGGACGGCCAGTTCGTCCGCGCCGCCGGGGTGGAGATCGGCAAGGTCAAGGCGGTGCGGCTGATCGATGGCGGCCAGCGGGTAATGGTGGACTTCGACGTCGACCGCTCGATACCGCTGTACCAGACGACTACCGCGCAGGTCCGCTATCTCAACCTGTTCGCCGACCGTTACCTGGAGCTCAAACGCGGCGAGGGCGAGGGCGCCGACCGCACCTTGCCGCCCGGCGGATTCATCCCGCTGTCGCGAACCTCGCCCGCGCTGGATCTCGACGCCCTGATCGGTGGTTTCAAGCCGCTGTTCCGCGCGCTCGATCCGGACAAGGTCAACACCATCGCGTCGTCCATCATCACCGTGTTTCAGGGTCAGGGCGGCACCATCAACGACATCCTGGACCAGACCGCGCGGCTGACCGCCCACATCGCCGAACGCGACCAGGCGATCGGCGAGGTGGTCAAGAACCTCAACGTCGTGCTCGACACCACCGTCAGGCATCGCCAAGAGTTCGACCAGACCGTCGACAACTTCGAACGGTTGATCACCGGCCTGCAGAACCACGCCGACCCGCTCGCCGCCGGCACCGCGAACATCAGCAACGCCGCGGGAACGGTCGCGGACCTGCTCGCCGACAACCGCGCTCTGCTGCACAAGGCGATCAATTACCTGCAGGCCCTTCAACAACCGCTCGTCGACCAACGCGATCAGCTCGGCGATCTGATCCACAAGACACCCAACGCGCTCAATTTGATCGGACGCAGCATCGGGCTCTACGGCGACTGGGTGAACTTCTACCTCTGCGACCTTTCGATCCGGTGGAACGGGCTGCAGCCCGGGGGCCCGGTGCGCACGGTCCGGATCTGGCAGCAGCCCACGGGTAGGTGCACGCCGCAATGAGAACACTGACGGAATTCAACCGCGGCCGGGCCGGCGTCATGGGCATCACCGTGCTGGCGCTGGTGGTCGCCGTGGGCCAGAGCTTCACCAGTATCCCGATGATGTTCGCCAGCCCGAGCTACTACGGGCAGTTCACCGATACCGGCCAGCTCAACAAGGGCGACAAGGTGCGCATCTCCGGCGTGAACGTCGGCAAGGTGGAGGGGCTCGAGATCGATGGCGACCACGTTCGATTGAAGTTCTCCATCGGGGGCAACACCATTGGCACCGAGAGCCGGCTCGCCATCAAGACCGACACGATCCTGGGTAAGAAGGTGCTCGAGATCGAGCCGCGGGGAGGCCAGGCGTTGCGCCCCGGTGGGGTATTGCCGCTGGGCCAAAGCACCACCCCCTATCAGCTCTACGACGCGGCCTTCGACGTCACCAAGGCCGCCACCGGCTGGGACGTCGACACCGTCAAGCGGTCGCTGAATGTCCTGTCGCAGACCGTCGATCAGACCTACCCTCACCTGAGTGCCGCACTCGACGGATTGACCAGGTTCTCCGACACCATCGGTAAACGCGACGAACAGATCAAGCACCTCCTCGCACAGGCCCACCAGGTGGCCAGCGTGCTCGGTGACCGCAGCGAACAAATCAACCGGCTGTTGGTCAACGCGAAGACGCTGCTGGCGGCGTTCAACGAACGCGGCCAGGCCATCAGCGCACTGCTGCAGAACATTTCGGCCTTCTCGGCCGAGGTGCAGGGTTTCATCAACGACAACCCGAACCTCAACCCCGTGCTGGAGCAGCTGCGCGCGATCAGCGATGTGCTCGTGGAACGCAAGGACGACCTGGCTCAAACCCTCACCTACGTCAGCCAATTCGCCGCGTCGCTAGGGGAATCCGTCGCGTCGGGGCCCTACTTCAAGATCGTCCTGTCCAACCTGTTGCCGTACTGGATCTTGCAGCCGTTCGTCGACGCCGCATTCAAGAAGCGCGGTATCGACCCCGAAGACTTCTGGCGCAGCGCCGGCCTCCCCGAGTTCCGCTGGCCCGACCCCAACGGCACCCGGTTCCCCAACGGGGCACCGCCGCCCGCGCCCCCGGTGCTGGAAGGCACCCCGGATCATCCGGGACCGGCCGTCCCGCCCGGAACGGCGTGTTCGTACACCCCGCCGGCCGACTCGCTGCCCCGGCCGTGGAACCCGCTGCCGTGCGCGGGGGTGAACGCCGGGCCGTTCGGCGGCAGTTTCCCCGCGCCGATCGACGTCGCGACGTCGCCGCCGAACCCGAACGGCCTGCCACCGACCCCGGGAATCCCGATCGCCGGGCGGCCGGGCGAACCGGTGCCGGACGTCCTCGGCACGCCGGTGCCGCTGCCCGCCCAGGCGCCGCCGGGGGCGCGCACCGAGAACCTGCAACCCGCCGGCCCCACCCCCCCACCGTCGACGTTCGCGCCGGGGCTGCCGCCGGGGCCGCCCGCGCCGCCTGGCCCCGGGCAGCAGTTGCCCGCCCCGTTCATCAACCCGGGCGGCACGGGAGGCAGCGGCATCACGGGAGGTAACCAGAATTGAGCGGCGCCTTGCATATCCACAAACCGCGGACCCGAACGATCGTCGGAACGTTGGTTGCGCTGCTGGCCGTGGTCGCCGTATTCATCGGCGTTCGGCTCTATCACAAGCTGACCACCAACACCGTGATCGCTTACCTCCCAACGGCGAACGCGCTCTATTCCGGGGACAAGGTGCAGATCATGGGCGTCCGCGTTGGTTCGGTCGACAAGATCGAACCGGCCGGCGACAAGATGAAGGTGACGTTCCACTACGACAACAAGTACAAGGTGCCCGCCAACGCCTCCGCCGTCGTGGTGAACCCAACGCTGGTGGCGTCGCGGAGCATTCAGTTGGAGCCGCCGTATAAGGGCGGCCCGGTGATGGCCGACAACGCGGTAATCCCGATTGAGCGCACGCAGGTGCCGACGGAGTGGGACGAACTGCGCGACAGCGTCGCGAACATCATCTCCAAACTCGGGCCGACGCCCGAGCAACCCAAGGGCCCGTTCGGCGAGGCCATCGAGTCGTTCGCGGATGGGCTTGCGGGCAAGGGCAAACAGATCAACACCACGCTGGACAGCCTGTCGCGGTCGTTGACCGCGCTGAACGAGGGCCGTGGTGACTTCTTCGCGGTGGTGCGCAGCCTGGCGCAGTTCGTCAACGCCCTGCACAAAGACGACCAGCAGTTCGTCGCGCTGAACACGAACCTGGCGCGGTTCACCGACAAGTTGACCGGGTCCGATCGCGATCTGTCCACGGCCATCCAGCAATTCGACGGCCTGCTCTCCACGCTGCGCCCATTCCTGACCAAGAACCGAGAGGTGCTCGCGCACGACGTCGACAACCTCGCCAGCCTGACCACCACGCTGGTCCAACCCGACCCGTTGAACGGTTTGGAAACCGCGCTGCACGTCCTGCCGACGCTGGAGACGAACCTCAGCCAGATCTATCACCCCTCGCACGGCGCCGTGATGTCCATTCCCGCGATCCCGAACTTCGCGAACCCAATGCAGTTCATGTGCAGCATGATTCAGGCCGGCAGCCGGTTGGGTTATCAAGAATCCGCCGAACTGTGCGCGCAATACCTGGCGCCGATCCTCGATTCGATCAAGTTCAACTACCTTCCGTTCGGGCTGAACCTGTTCAGCACCGCCGAGGTGCTGCCCAAGGAAGTCGCCTACTCCGAGCCGCGGCTGCACCCGCCGAACGGTTACAAGGACACCACCGTCCCCGGGATCTGGGTGCCCGATACGCCGCTCTCGCACCGCAACACGCAGCCGGGCTGGGTCGTCGCGCCGGGCATGCAGGGCACGCAGGTGGGGCCGATCACAAGTGGCCTGTTGACGCCCGAGTCGCTGGGCGAACTGATGGGCGGCCCGGACAGCCCGCCCCCGCCGGCCGGGCTGCAGACCCCGCCCGGACCGCCGAACGCCTATGACGAGAACCCGGTGGTGCCACCGATCGGCCTGCAGGCCCCGCAGGTGCCGATCCCGCCACCGCCGCCGGGACCCGGCGTGGTCCCGGGCCCGGTGGCGCCGACACCGGCGGCCGCATCGACAGGACCGGGATCGTGAACGCGTTGCGCGCCTTGGCCGTCCGCGGCCGGCACCGGGCCTGGCAGGGTCTGGCCCTGCTGACGGCTGCCGTCTCGCTGACGTCGTGCGCGAAGTGGCACGGAATCGCGAACGTGCCGATGCCCGGGGGGCCCGGCTCGGGACCGGGCTCCTACACCGTCTATGTGCAGATGCCCGACACCCTGGCCCTCAACGACAACAGCCGGGTGCGGGTGGCCGACGTCTTCGTCGGCACGGTGCGGGCGATCCAGTTAAAGAACTGGGTGGCGACGCTGACGCTCCGCCTGGGCAAGGAAGTCAAGCTACCCAAGAACGCGACCGCCAAGATCGGGCAGACGAGCCTGCTGGGTTCGCAGCACGTGGAGCTGGCGGCGCCACCCAACCCGTCGCCCGAGCTACTCAAAGACGGTGACCTCATCCCGCTGAAAAACGCGTCCACCTACCCCACGACGGAACAGACGCTGGCCAGCCTGGCGATCGTGCTGCGCGGCGGAGGTATTCCCAACCTCGAGGTGCTGCAGAACGAGGTCTACAACATCGTCAACGGTCGGGCCGACCAGATCCGCGCCTTCCTCGGCAAGCTGGACACCTTCACCGCCCGACTCGACGAGCAACGCGAGGACATCACCCGCGCCATCGATTCCACCAACCGGCTGCTGGCGTACGTGGGTCCCCGCTCCGACGTCTTGGATCGTGTCCTCACCGAATTCCCGCCCCTGCTCAAGCATTTCGCCGACAAGCAGAACCTCCTGATCAACGCGGTTGACGCGACCGGGCGGCTCAGCCAGCTGGCCGACCAGTACCTGTCGGGCGCGCGGGGGGACATCCACCAGGATTTGCAGTCGCTGCAGTGCCCGCTGCGGGAACTGGGCCGCGGGGCGCCGTATCTGATTCGCGCGCTCAAGCTGATCCTCGTCCGCCCGTTCGACATTGACGCCGTGCCCAAGGCGTTCCGCGGCGACTACTTCAACCTGTCGCTGACGCTGGACCTGACCATGAGCGCCGTCGACAACGCGGTCCTCACCGGGACCGGGTTCTCCGGGGCGCTGCGCGCGCTCGAGCAGTCGTGGGGCCGCGACCCCGAGACGATGATCCCCGACGTCCGCTACACCCCGAACCCCAACGACGTGCCGGGCGGGCCGCTGGTCGAAAGGGCGGACCGGCAATGCTGACCCGCTTCATCAAACGCCAGCTGGTCATGTTCGCCATCCTGACCGCGGTCACGGCGGTTGCCCTGGGCTGGTACTACTTGCAGATTCCCAGCGCGATGGGGATCGGCCAGTACACGCTCAAGGCGGACCTGCCCGCGTCGGGGGGTCTGTACAAGACCTCGAACGTGACCTACCGCGGTGAAACCATCGGCACGGTCACCGACGTCGAGCCGACCAAGACCGGTGCGCGGGTGACCATGAGCATCGGCGACCGCTACCGGATCCCCGTTGACGCGTCGGCGAACGTGCATTCGGTTTCCGCGGTCGGTGAGCAGTACCTCGACCTGGTGTCGGCGGGCAATCCGAGCCAATACTTTTCGCCCGGACAAACCATCACCAAGGGCACCGTGCCCACCGAGATCGGGCCGGCGCTGGACGCGGCCAACCGCGGGCTGGCCGTGCTACCCAAGGACAAGATCGCCTCGCTGCTCGACGAAACCGCCCAAGCCGTAGGCGGATTGGGCCCGGCGCTGCAACGGCTCGTCGATGCGACGCAGGCAATCGCCGGTGACTTCAAGACCAACCTCTCCGATATCAACGACATCGTTCAAAACTCCGGGCCACTCATCGACAGTCAGGTCGACTCGAGCGACTCGATCGAGCGCTGGTCCCACAACCTGAACATCCTGGCCGCCGAGAGCGCGGAAAACGACCAGCACGTGCAAAGCATTCTGACCCAGGCGGCGCCGACCGCCGATCAGGTCAACGAGGTGTTCGGCGATGTCCGGGAGTCGCTGCCGCAGACGCTGGCAAACCTCGAGATCGTGCTCGACATGCTGAAGCGCTATCACAAGGGCGTCGAGCAGCTGCTGGTGGCGTATCCGCAGGGCGCATCGGAAGGCCAGACGGTCACGTCGGCTTTCCCGGGATACGCCTCTCTGGGCACCTCGCTCACCATCAATCAGCCCCCGCCGTGCCTGACCGGTTTCCTTCCCGCGGCCGAGTGGCGGTCTCCCGCGGATACCAGTTTGGCGCCGATGCCGTCCGGAACCTATTGCAAGATACCGCAAGACACCCCCGCCAACGCCGTACGCGGCGCGCGCAACCTGCCGTGCGTCGACGTGCCCGGGAAGCGGGCCGCCACGCCGCGGGAATGCCGCGACTCCAAGCCCTACGTTCCGCTGGGCACCAATCCGTGGTACGGCGACCCCAACCAGATCGTGACCTGCCCCGCGCCCGCGGCGCGCTGCGACCAACCGGTGAAACCGGGACTGGTGATACCCGCGCCGTCGGTGAACAACGGCCTCAACCCGGCCCCCGCCGACCGGGTTCCGGGGACGCCGCCACCGGTCAGCGACCCACTACAGCGGCCGGGCTCGGGGACCGTCGAATGCAATGGGCAGCAACCGAATCCGTGCGTCTACACCCCGGGCGGTCCTCCCCCCGCCGTTTACCTTCCCCAGAGCGGCGAGCTGGTGGGCCCCGACGGCGTGAAGTACGGGGTCGAAAACTCGAGAAAGACCGGCGATGACGGCTGGCAGGACATGCTGACGCCGCCGGCCATCAGGTGAGCGAAGGGATCGGAACGAAATGCGGGAATCGATTGGCCTAGGCCAACTTCGGAGTAACACGTGCGGTTACCTCGAGCGCGTCGCTGCGGGCGAGACCTTCGACGTCGTCCGGCGCGGCAAACTCGTGGCGCGGATCGTATCCGTCGGCGACTTCAGGGTTGCCCCGATTCCAGCCCGATCCGTCGGGGCCGTGGCACCGGGGGGCTGGGTCGGGTTGGACGAACTGCGAACACGCGCCGGGCGGTGCTTCGACCGGGTGGCGGCCGGGGAGGCGATCAGCGTCGTGCGCGGCGGCAAGTTGCTGGCGCGGATCGTGTCGGCCGGCGATGCGGAGCCCACCGCTGTCCCGGCGGACGCCAGCGGGGGGATCGAGCTCGGCGAGCTGCGGAAGCGAGCGGGCCGCTATTTCGACGAGGTCGCGGCGGGCCAGACGATCGAGGTCATGCGCGGCGGCAGGCCGGTCGCGCGCATCGTGTCGGTCGCCTAGGGCCAACGCCGGAAGCTTTGCGGTGGCCGCGTTGTTGCAGCCCACATGACGGCGATGGGCTTCCACGAGGGCGAGATCGCCACCCAACGCCGAGCGGGCGTGGAAGCCGAGGCCAGGCGGCTCGAGGGCATGCTCGACTCGTCGCCGCTGTCCCGGGGAGCCACCGCATTTCTCGCGTCACAGCGGTTCGCCGCGCTGACCGGGCGCGACCGCGCCGGCGTCCTGTGGGTTTCGCCGTTGACCGGACCCCCGGGGTTCCTTCGCGGCGAAGCAGGCGTCTTGCACGTGTCGACCTCGCCCCGCGCCGGGGATCCGCTGAACGGAATCCCACCCGGTCAGCAGGTCGGGCTGATCGCCATCGACTTCGCCACCCGCCGCAGGCTGCGGGTGAACGGCGAACTCGTCGATGCCGATGGTCCGGGTATGACGGTCCGCGTCGACCAGTCATACGGCAACTGCCCCAAGTACATTCACCCCCACGCCATCGATGTCACCGCGTTCGCTGCCCCGCCTTCTGTACCCACAAGGCGCGCAACGCTTCTCGATCCGTCCGATCGGGCGATGATCGCTTCGTCCGACACATTCTTCTTGGGCACAAGTCATCCCAGTCGGGGCAGCGATGCGTCACACCGCGGAGGTCCACCCGGATTCGTCCGAGTCGAGTCCCCCGACCGGCTGTGGTGGCCGGATTTCCCGGGCAACAACATGTTCAACAGCTACGGCAACCTCGCCGTCGACGACGAGGCCGCCTTGCTGTTCGTCGATTTCGATACCGGCGCCGCCCTGCATGTCACCGGCACCGCACGCGTGCGGTGGACCGCGCCCGGGGCGGCCGGTGACGACGGCGGCGTGGGCAGGAACGTCGCATTCTCAGTCGGCGCCGTCGTGAAGCGCTAGGACTCGAGAAGCCCGCCGTCGGGCAGCGGCCGTTTGCAGATCGCGTGTGCCTCGTCGGCGCTGAGCCCGAACAGCCGCAGCACGTTTTCGGTGACGACGTCGGCGGCGTGCGCGTCGTCGCGATCCGGATGGTGGCGCAACAGGTTTCCCAAGCCCAACAGCGCTCCGCCGGCCATGGCGAGGGCCAACTCGGGATCGTCGACGTCGAACCGCCCGGCCGCCACGCCGGCTTTGATATCGCGTAGCGCCCGCGGAGCCAAGCCCCGTTCCGACGTCAGCAATTCCATTCCGTTGGCCAGCAGGATCTGGCTCTCCTGGGGCCGGCGCCGGAAGAGCCGGCCCGTGAGCCGGAAGCTGGTGGCGAAAATCTCGGCCGGGTCCTCGATCGACTCGGTGAGCCGGTCCAGCATCGACCCGTAGGCGTCGAGCACGTCGGCCACGGCGGCCTCGAACAGCTGCTCCTTGCTGTCGAAGTGGTTGTAGAAGGACCCCATCCCGACGTCGGCGGCCTGGGTGATCTCGAGGACTGGAACGTTGACCTTGCCGTCCGCGATCAGTTGCTGTGCCGCTTTGACCAGCGCAGCCCGGGTGCGCCGCTTACGCCGTTCCAGCCGGTTGGCCGGCTCCGCCATCGCGCTCATGACGAGCAGTATGCATCAGTAATGAAGATTCCGTCAGCCTCTTGACTGAACGTTGTCTCGTATGTGACGATTTCGTCAGTTACTTTTTGGGAGTAGTCATGCATCTGACGAAAAGCGCGCGCGACCACGCGCACAGCGAGCAGGGCGCGCGGCCCGGGGAGCATCCCGGCCGGTCCCGCAACCCGGTGATCAAGGTCGCCGATCTCGCCTGGTTGGAGTTCGAACGGCCCGACATGACGCGAGCCGAGGCGTTCGCGCGGGCGTTCGGCTTCCACACGGCGCATCACGGGCCGGACGAACTGCAATTGCGCGGCACCCGGGCGGGCGCGCCATGCGTCATCGTGCGTCGCGGACAGCGCAGCCGTTTCACCGGCGCGGCGTTCCGGGCCTGCGACGAGGCCGACGTGCGCCGGCTGGCGGCCCGCTTCGACGCCCCCGTTCGACCGCTGCCGGAGACCATCGGGGGCCGATCGGTCGAGTTGACCGACCCCAGCGGCATGTCCGTTCGCGTCGTCGCCGGCATGCAGGAGCTCCCCGAACTGCCGGGCCAACCCGTCCACGACTTCAACTTCGGACGCGACGTGCGGCGCACCAACACCGGTCAGCGCCCCCCACGAGTTCCCGCTCAAGTGCAGCGCCTGGGCCACCTGGTGGTGCAGTCGACCAAGTACCTCGAGACGCTGAACTGGTATCTGGACAACCTGGGCATGATCGTCAGCGATTTCCTGTACTTCCCCGGCCAGCGCGACCGCGGGCCGACGATGAGTTTCATCCGGTGCGACCGGGGGTCGACACCCGCCGACCACCACACGCTGGCTATGGCCCTCGGTCCGGCCAACCGCTACGTCCATTCGGCGTATCAGGTCAGCGATCTCGACGCGCTGGCCGCCGGCGGCGAATACCTAGGCGCGCGAGGCTATTCCAGGTCCTGGGGAATCGGCAGACACATCCAGGGCAGCCAGATTTTCGACTACTGGCGCGACCCCGAGGGTTACCTGTTCGAGCACTTCGCCGATGGCGACCTGTTCGATGCCACGCTGGACCCGGGCTGGGCGCCCTTCACCGCATCCGGGCTGGCCCAGTGGGGGCCGCCGGCCACCAGGGATTTTCTCGGCACCGATACGAAATCGGTTCCCGGAGAATTGCTTTCGATGATCACCGCGCTGCGCGCGCACAACGAGTTCGACATCAACCGTCTGATCGGCCTACTGAAAGTCACCACCTCATGACCCTCTCCGTACTGCACACCGCCTCCGAAACCGGCCATGCGTGGTGGCTCAAGTCCGCCCAGGGCGCCGCCCGGATCGAGACCGAGGCCACCAGCACCGCCGCGCTGCTGGCCGACCGGGCCGCGATCGAAAGCGCCGCCGCCAGCACCGATCTCGTCGCCGTCGACACCCTCGCGCTGATCTCGCCGGTCACCCGACCGTGCCGGGTCATCGCTCAGATGACCAACTTCGAGTCGCACGTCAAAGACGCGGGCATGGATCCGGCGTCCACCCCGCTCACGTTCTTCCGCAAGGCCTCGGCGTCCATCAACGGCCCGTTCGACGACATCGTCAAACCCCAGCACGTCAGGTTTCTCGACTACGAGGTGGAGATCGGTCTGGTGATCGGCCGCGCGGTCCCGGTCGGCACCACCATCTCCGATGCCAACCTCAGTGAATTCATCGCCGGGTTGGTCGTCACCAACGACGTCTCGGCGCGCGACATCCAACTCCCGCAAACCCAGTTCTACGAGGCCAAGTCGTATCCGACGTTCACACCCGTCGGCCCGGAGTTGGTGCTGCTCAACGCCGATGAGCTCAAGCGATTCGGTGATCTGCGGCTGCGGCTCAGCGTGAATGGCGAAGAACGCCAGAACGGCCTCGTCGAGGGTGACATGCTGTACCGGCCGCTCGAGGCCCTGCAGTCGCTCACCCAGTTCCAAGAACTCGCCCCGGGCGACCTGGTGCTCACCGGCACTCCCGTCGGCACCGCGCTGAGCGCCCCGCCGAAACCCATGCAGTTCATCGGAAACCTGTTGCCGCCGGCCGTCAAATGGAAGATGTTCTTCTCGCGGCAGGAGGCCAACCCGAAATACCTGCATGACGGGGACGTGGTCGAGGCGTCGGTGGCCACCGACGACGGGGCCATCGACCTCGGAACACAGCGCACCACAATCCGATTCGCGTGACCATGACCCGGCGAGTCCCCGTTGTCATCGTCGGCGCCGGCCCGACCGGCGTCACCGCCGCCACGCTGCTGGCGCAGTACGGCGTGGACTGCCTGGTGCTCGACCGCTGGTCCGGCGTGTATCCGCAGCCGCGCGCGGTGCACCTGGACGACGAGATCTATCGAATCATCGCCCGCCTCGGGCTGGCCGGCGAATTCGCCGCGATATCGCGGCCGACGCTGGGCCTGCGGTTGGTGGACAACAGGTTTCGGACGCTTGCCGAGTTCAACCGGGACCCCGGGGCCAGTGTGCACGGCTTCCCGCAGGCCAACATGTTCGACCAGCCGGAACTGGAAGCCCTGCTGCGGTCCAACCTCGACCGCCACCCCAACGCCCGACTCCGCGGGGACGCCGAGGTCACCGACATCACGGCGGCCGGCACACACATCCGCGTCACCTTCACCGACCGGGCCGACGGCCGAGTTCATCACGTCGACGCCGACTACCTGCTCGGCTGCGACGGCGCCAACAGCTTGGTGCGCGCCAAGATCGGCTCGGCCATGCGGGATTTGAAATTCGAGCAGCGCTGGCTGGTGGTCGACATCGCCAGCGACGCGGACCTGGGCCAGTGGGATGGGGTGCACCAGGTGTGCGACCCAAAACGCGCGGGCACCTACATGCGCATCGGGCCGGGCCGCTACCGGTGGGAGTTCCGGCTCCTGGCCGGCGAAACCGCGAACGACTTCGGCACCCTGGCGCGGCTGCGGCCGCTGATCATGCCATGGACCAGCGCGGTGCCCGCCAGCGCGCTGACGCTCTTGCGGGTCGCCGAGTACACCTTCCGAGCCCAGATCGCCGACCGCTGGCGCCGGGGGAACGCCTTTCTCCTCGGTGACGCGGCGCACCTCACTCCCCCGTTCATCGGCCAGGGCATGGGGGCGGGCCTGCGGGACGCGGCCAACCTCGCGTGGAAGATCGCCGGAGTCCACCACGGCACCCTGGCGCCCGACGTGCTGGAAACCTATGAGCGGGAACGCAAGCCGCATGCCCAATCCATGATCCGGTTGGCGCTGGGCATCGGCTGGGCGATGACGGGCGGTGGCCGCCTGGGCAACGGGGTGCGCCGAGTGGTGTTGCCGCGGTTGCGGCTCATCCCCGGCCTCCGCGAGAAGGTCGTCGACTCGAGAACGCCCGCGCTGCGCCGTTCCGCGTGGGTGTGCGCGTCGCGACGACCGCGCGGGCTCGCCGGCACGCTGTGCCCGAATCCGCCGGTAGGACAGGGACATCGCTTGGACGACGCGCTCGGCGCCGGTTTCGCGCTGATCACCACCGCCCGCCCCACCGCGGCCGATGAGGAGGCGCTGCGGCGGCGAAATGTCGACGTGCTGGTGGCCGACGCCGACAGCCCGCTGGGGTCATGGCTGCGCCGTGGGCGCGCGACGGCCGCCCTGGTGCGCCCCGACCGCACCGTGGCGCGGTCCGGTCGGGATCTCGCCGCCCTCTGCGGGTGGGCGGCCACCGCCCTTGCGGCCGGAAAGGATCAGTCGGACGCCGTCGGCCGCGCGACGATCACGGGGATGCGGACCGAGTGCAAAACCGAGTTGCTGACCGAACCCAGGAGTATGCCCGTCAACCCGCCCCGGCCGTGACTGCCGACGACGAGAAGCTGGGCGGTCTTGGACTTTTCGGCGAGCTGACGGGCCGGCCCGTCCCGGACGACCAACCGCTGCACGGTCACATCGGGATAGCGTTCCTGCCAGCCGGCCAGGTTTTCGGCGAGGCTGCGATGAGCTTCCGCTTCCAGTGACGACCAATCCGCCTCCGGGAGTTCGCTTATCGCGATGTCACTCCACGCGTGCAGGGCCACCAGGTCGACGCCGCGGCGGGAGGCCTCGTCGAACGCTATTGCGGTAGCGAGCCCGGAAGCCGGCGAGCCGTCGACCCCCAGCAGGACGGGGGCGTCCGCCGTGTCCGGAAGATCACCGACGTCGCCATGGACGACGGCGACCGGACAATTGGCGTGCCGCACCACGGTGGCACTGACCGACCCGAGGACGCCCCGGGCCAGCAGGCCCCTCCCGGCCGTACCCACGACGATCATGGCCGCCTCGTCGGACATCCTGATCAGCGCCAGCGCCGGGCTGGAGTACACGAGTTCCCTGTTGATGGTGATCTTGACATCCGCCGGCAGCGACTCCTCGGCGAGCTTGATCGCGTGCATGATCGCCTTCTTGCCCTCGTCCTCCAGCCGCACGACGAGAGAGTCGGGGTATGGAACCGGTGGCCAGGTGGCGGTGGGGGTCGTCACCGCGTGGACGACGGTGAGTGGAATCTTTCGCAGTGCCGCTTCGTGGGCGGCCCAGGTGGCGGCGGCATTCGATGCCGGCGAGCCGTCGACCGCGACGACGATGCCGCGCTGTTGATCAGGTGCTGACATTTCGTTCTCCCTCCATCACCAGCGACGCTATAAACGCGCGGGGCCGCCAGTCGTGAGGCTTAAGTCCCTAACCACCGGGACGGAGGGCTTTGCCGTGGACGAGTTAAGGCGGCCGTAACGCCACGGTCACTCGCCGGTCAGATGCGGCGCCGCTGTAACTGCGCGATGGCCCAGAAGGGCAGCGCCACGAACAGCGTTCCGCCGATCAAATTGCCCACCGTGGTGATGGAGAGGTTGGTCAGCAGACCGTGTTCGCCGAACCCCCAGCCGATCACTCCGCGCGGTGCGGCCGGGTGAAAGAGGTTGAGCAACAAAGGAAGACCGAGGAAACCGACGTTGGCGATCACGTGCTGGGTGCCGCCGATGACGAACGCGAACGGTCCGTAGAACGCGAACGTCATGCGGGCGACATCGCTGCGGGCCTTGAAGAACATGCACATCGAGGTCTGCAGGAACCAGGTGCACACCACGGCCAGCAGCAACGCGGTCCAAAACGGCTGGCCGGCCTTCTGCGTGCCCACCGTGGCGGCCCGCTCGGCGAAGGCGCCCAGGTACGGGCCGCCGGCGGCGCCGCAGATGGTGACGAACACCAGCGCCCCCAGGACGTTGCCGATGAGGCCAACGACCACCAGCAGGGCATAGCTGCCGATGCTCATGGCGCGGTTGAGGACGGCGAGGAATCCGGCGGCCATGTCGGCGGTGATCAGCGACATGCCCGACACCAGAATCAACACGAAAGACATGCCGAACGCCAAGCCCATCAACAAGCTTGCGACGCCCGGGGCCTTGACTCCGGTGCTCACCATCAACGCCAGCAGCGCCCCGAAGGCGACCATCACGCCACCGACCAACGAGCGCATCAGGAACGCCCAGGGGTGCGTCGCCTTTTCCACGGCCATAGCGGACACGCGGTCCACCATGGCACCCACACTGAGCGGCTCGAACGGGTCGTCGGGCACCGGCGTCGTGACGGCGGAAGGCAAGACGGCCAACGGTTTCGGCGGTGGCGCCTCGCTTCCCAACAGCGGCGCTTCGGCATTGATCGTCATCGTTGTTCGCCCTTCCGTAAAACGTTGATCGCGTTGATTACCCCGGTGATGTTCTCCTCGCTGAGCTGTTGCCCTTCGAAGACATGGCTGAGCAGAATCTTGAGGTCCAGCATTTGTTGCAGGTAGACCAGACATGGGGGGCACTCATCGAGGTGCTTGGCGACGATCGGACCCCACCGTCGCGGATCGGAGTCGACGAGTTCGTCTACGAGTCGGACGAAATCGACGCAATCGATCGCGGGGACTGTGTTGTCGTAGACGGTCATCGGCGATACCGCTTTTCCAATTCGTTGCGGAGATTTCCCCGGGCGCGGTAGAGCAGCGCGCGTTGCCCTTCGGTGGTCAGTTCGAGGAGTTCGGCCGCCTCTTCGGCCGAGGCACCGACGATGTCACGCAGGATGACGAGCTGGCGTTGCCTTTCGGGCAGCGCCGCCAGAGCCGCGCGTACGTAGTCAATGAGCTCGGTTTCGACGGTGCGATCTTCCGGCAGGAAACGCCGCGACGGCGGAAGGCTCCAATGCCCCGCATCCGGATGGCCGGCGGGATACATGCGCCCCGCCAGTGGGTCGGCGTCGTCCGCCGACAGCACCTCGTGGTCGCGGATGCGAGATTCTTGGCGCCGGTGCCGTGCGGCGGTGTTCTTGACGATGCCGAACAACCACGTGCCGACCGCGGAACGCCCCTCGAATGAATCCGCGTTCTGCAGGACCTGCACCCATGCCTCTTGAACGGCCTCTTCGGCCACCATCGCCGAATCCACCATGGTGCGGGCAAAATTGACCATCGGGCGGTGAAAGTCACGCACCAGGTTCGCCAGCGGAATGCCGCCGACCCGGGGTTCGGATTCGGTGCCGCCCGGTGGCACCGCCACGGGGGTCACCATGGTCCCGCACTCAAGCGCATGCGGCCAGTTCCCAGCGCAACTGCCCTTCGGACGGAGACTGGACCGGGATGAACGCCGCCTCCCGGTAGCGGCGACTTGCCGGTGTTCTGCTCGCGTAGCCCTTACCGCCGGCGGTGCGGATTTCGAGATCCGCGCTCGCGCTGGCTAATTCGGCCGCAGTTAGTCGCAGAGTCAACAGGTCCCTCTTGCCGGGCGGCTCGTCCCCGCCCACGGCCGCGGCGAGGTCACGCAATGCGGCTTCCGCACCGGCAAGCCTTCGCGCGAGGTGATCAACCTCGGCGCCGAACACCGCGTTGACCCCGCTCAGACCGTTTTTGGCCTGCTCGACCGCAGTTGTGGTGAGGCCCAGACACATCGCCGATTGCAGGACGAGGAACGTCGGACGGACCGTCTGCAGGAAACCCGCGAAGTCGTGCGACAACACCTGCTCCGAGGGGACGTAGGCTTCGATCAGGTTCAGGTACGACGAGGCGGTGCTGCCCAGCGCCAGAAGTTCGAAGTGATCGCCCACCACCACGCCGGGCGTGCTGAGCGGCAGGGCCACGATCAGCCTGTCGCCGGCGTCGGTGCGTACCGCGGTCACCATGGTCGAGTCGGGGTAGAGGTTGCTCGCCCACCGAATCGGCCCCGAAACCCGGTAGCCCCCTTCGACCGGCGTGGCGGTCAACTCCAGGCTTCCGCAACCGGCCGCCTCCTTGAACGCCGACGCCATGCCGGTCACCCCCAGTGTGGTCCCGGCAAGGAGTGGCTGGACCGCATCCGTGCCGAAAGGCGTTGCCGCCGTGAGTAGGTACTCCACTGCCATCCGGTGGGCCCACAGCGAGAAGCCGGTGCTCAAGCATTCTCCGGCGATCAGCCGGATGACCTCGGCCATGGCGGGGAGCCTGCCGTCGGCATTGGTGGGCGCGCCGATGCCGAGCAGGTTGGCCGCACCCATGGCGGCGAAGCTGCGGCGGGACTGCTGGTCGCCGCGATCCAGCACCGCGGCGTGAACCCGGATGTCCTCCAGCAGCTCGGCATCCAAGTGGCCGGCCGCCGCATCCACCGTCGCCGTCATGAAACCTCCTGGGCCGTTGTGGTCTTCGCCAATGTCGTTGCTTCCGGTGCCTATGCGGTGAGCAGGGTCGAGTCGACGCTCACCGGGCTGCGGAACGTGTTGACGACGGGCGACCACGCGATGGCGTTGTCATGAATCTCTTTGAGTGTCGCGTCGTCGGCGTCGCCGGCCAGGGTCACCTTGCAACGGACCGCGCTGAAACCGAGGCGTTTTCCCTGCGGGGTGTCGCCGACGCCCCACACCGCAGAGATGTCGATGTCGCCTTCCATCTCCACCTCGATCCTGGTCAGCGTCACCCCGCGGTGCGTCGCATTGGCCAGCAAGCCCACCGACACGCACGACCCGAGCGCCGCCAGGGCTGTCTCGGAGGGGTTGGGCGCCGAGTCGTCGCCCAGCAGCGCGGGCGGCTCGCCCACCAGCATCGGCGCCAGGTCGCGGACGTAGGTCATGTTGCGGAAGCCCGTCTCGCACACCGTCTTGGCTTTCAGCGTTTTCTTGCCGGTCTCCGGGTTGGCCCTGGCGTTACACGACAACCTGTCCAGGCCTTCGGCGTCGATGACCAGCGCGTCGGTCATGTGTCCCTCCGTCTTCGCTCATTTTTTCGGCTTTACGGAGTTAGTGCCGGCGGCGGCCGATATGTGACGGCGGCCGGTCCGATTCGCCCGGGCGCACACGAAACGTCACGCGGCCGGGACTCAGGCCAGCCCGCCTGCCTAGAGCCCCTGGCGAGATTTGCTTACAAGCACCGTCTTTGCCCGATCTAGTGGTCTTTTGGCGGACGTGACGGCACCACGACGATTGCTGAGCAAGAGTGGTGACGGATACGTGGAGAACATCGCGCGCGCCACGTCGGCCCCGTGGGCGGATAAAATCTTGGGGATCTTTTTGGACGAACGGCGTTGAGCGGCCGCCCGTGTGGTGCTTGGTCGGTTCGCCGGCTCAGCCCGGCTGCGTCACGAAGTCGATGAGTTCTTCGACCCGGCTGATCAGCGCCGGCTCCAGGTCGTTCCAGTCGCGAACCCGGGACCGAATATGCCGCCAGGCCCTGCCGATGTCCGCCTGGCCGGCGTGCGGCAGGCCGAGCGCCCGACACGCGCCGTGTTTCCACTCGATGTGTCGCGGGACGTCCGGCCAGGCCGCCAGGCCCAGCCGCTGGGGTTTTACGGCCTGCCAGATGTCGACGTAGGGATGGCCGACCACCAGGGTGTCGCCGCCGCCGGGTCCGCGCCGGACCGCCTCGGCGATCCGCGCCTCCTTCGAACCCGCGACCAGGTGGTCGACGAGCACACCAAGCCGACGCCCCGGAGCGGGCGCGAACTCGGCGACGATCTCCACCAGGTCGTCGACGCCGCCGAGGTGCTCGACGACGACCCCCTCGACGCGCAGGTCCTCACCCCACACCTGCGCGATCAGCTCGGCGTCGTGGCGGCCCTCGACGTAAATCCGGCTGGCGCGGGCGACGCGGGCGCGCGCGCCCGGCACCGCGACCGAGCCCGACGCCGTCCGCGCCGCGGCGGTGGGCGCCTGACGACGCGGCGCGGTAAGGATCACCGGCTGGCCATCGATCAAATAGCCAGGGCCCAAAGGGAAACCACGCACGTGTCCGCGCCGGTCTTCCAGGTCGACCCGGCCGTACTCGACCCGCACCACCGCCCCGACGTACCCGCTCTCCACGTCCTCGACCACCAGGCCCGGTTCGGCCGGGTGCTCGGTCGAACGGGGCTTGCGCCGGCCCGCGGCGAGGACATCGGTTCCATAGCGATCCATCACGCCGCAATCCTAGAAAGCCTTGCGGCCAAACGCCGTTACGGCGCGCCCGGCTGAGGGGCATCGTGGCGAAGATCGCGCGTGCCGGCGCCCGGCAATCCGCGTGTAAAAAATGCGTTTTAACTGTGTGGCGTTACTCAGCTGATGGCGTTGGCGATGGTACGTTGCTACCGGTAAGGCTGCCGCTAATTCTTACAACGCGGCGGTGAGCGAGGTGGGACTATGGACCTGGCCCTTTGGGTGTCGAGCATCGTGGCTTTCGTGCGGGCCGGTTACCCCGCCGGCATGCCCACGACCGGATATGCGCCCCTGGCGGCCCTGGCTCGGCGGCGCCTGTGTAACGACGAGATCACTGCCATCGCAAGCAAACTCATGAGGCGGCAATTCTGGCCGATCAGCCGCATTGATATCGGCGTCGAAATCACTCGGGTCACCAACCAGTTGCCGTTGCCGGCCGACGTCGCGCGCATCGAACATCGCCTCAATGAGATCCGCTGCGCGCGTGGATAAGCGCCGCCACGGCTTCTGACTCCGCTACAGCGCGCCTTTCGACGGGCCACCGCACGCCGTCAGGTAATCCTGGTAGCTCCAGGTCCGCAGAAAATCCCGGCCCGCCTGCAGTCCCCGTTGGTAGAGGCCGTCGCGCTGCTCGGCGGTGATGTCGAAGTCGATCGGGCTGACGTCCTCGGCGGGAACGAAGATGGTGCGCCGAACGGTGCACGGGTCGTCGATGTAGGCGTTGTCCTGATTGCTCACCAGCGTTTCGATCGCGGCGATGCCCAACGAGACCGGCCCATGAACCGGGTGGGTCGGCGGGATGCCGGGCCGCGCCGACAGCCGGATCCCGAACGTCGGCCATCGCGGCTGCGCGCCGGGGCGATCGAAAAGCTCCACCGGAAAGTCCGACAACAAGCCACCGTCGACCCAGGTGGCGCTGCCGACCCGGACGGGTTCGAACACAAAGGGAATCGCCGATGAAGCGTGCACGGCGCGGGCCACCGGAAAGTCGTCAGGGTCGATGCCGTAGGAACCGAGGTCCCACGGGATGCGCACCAGTCGGCGCCGGGACAGGTCGCTGGCCGTCACCACGAGCGACCAGGCGAACTGGTCGGGTTCCTCGCCCGTGCGCAGATCACCGAACGTCCGGACTCCCAGGTCCGCGAGCACACCGGCGAGCAGCCGTTCCAAGTAGGCGCCGCGGTAGACCCCGTCGGACACTAACAGCGACAGTCCCCCACCGATCAGCGGCACGTGTCCGATCAAATTGCGGTCCAGGAACTTTCGGTAGTCGATGGACCGCATCACTTCCGCGAGCCGGGTCAGCGGTTCACCCGCGACCTGCAGCGCCGCGACCAGCGACGCCACGACCGCGCCGGCGCTGGTGCCCGCGACCCGGGGAAACCGGTAACCGGCCTCCGCCAGCGCGTCGACCGCGCCGACCAGGCCGATGCCCCGGACGCCGCCACCTTCGCACACCAGATCGGCGCGGCTCACGCCCATAGCCCTACCCCCTCAACCGATTCGCCGGCCATCCACACCGAAGAAGTGCAAATGCCCCGGTTCTGGATGCAACCGCACCCGGCTGCCCTTTTCGGGGGGCCGTCGGCCGTCGGCGCGCGCGACGACGGGTTGGTCGATGACCTTGCCGGAGCCGGTGATTCGGCCATACACGTAGGCGTCCGCGCCGAGCTCCTCGACCACGTCGACCTCCATCTCGACTCCCAGGCCGCCCAGCTCGAAGTGTTCGGGGCGGACCCCGACGACGACTTCGCTCGCGCTGCCGGCAAGGTCCCGCGGCAACGGGATGCGCCAATCCCCCAATGACACAGCGGAATCGATGATCGGCAGGGTGAACAAATTCATTGCCGGCGATCCGATGAAGCCCGCGACGAAGACGTTGACCGGGTTGCGGTACAGCTCACGCGGCGCTGCGAACTGTTGCAGCACGCCGTCGCGCAGGACGGCGACACGGTCGCCCATGGTCATCGCCTCGACCTGGTCGTGGGTGACGTAGACGGTCGTGGTTCCCAGGCGCCGTTGCAGTGCCGCGATCTGGTTGCGGGTCTGCACGCGCAGTTTGGCGTCCAGGTTCGACAACGGCTCGTCCATCAGGAAGACCTGCGGGCGACGCACGATCGCACGTCCCATCGCCACCCGCTGGCGTTGCCCACCCGAGAGGTCCTTGGGTTTGCGATCCAGATACGGCTGCAGGTCAAGCAGTTTCGCCGCGTCCAGGACGCGGTCGCGGATCTGCGCCTTCGGCGTCTTGGCGATCTTCAAGGCGAAGCCCATGTTCTGCGCGACCGTCATATGCGGGTAGAGCGCATAGTTCTGGAAGACCATGGCGACGTCGCGGTCCTTGGGATCGACGGTGGTGACGTCGCGGTCGCCGATCCGGATGCGCCCGGAGTCCAGCGATTCCAGCCCGGCCACCATCCGCAACGAGGTCGTCTTCCCGCATCCGGAAGGGCCGACCAGGACAACGAATTCGCCGTCCCCGACCTCCAGATCGAGGCTGTCCAAGGCCGGACGGTCCGTCCCGGGGTAGCGGCGCGTCGCTTGCTCGAAAGTCACCGAGGCCATGGCTTAACCGTTGAGTCCCGTGACGGCGATGCCCCTGACAAAGGAGCGCTGCGCGACCGCATAGATGATGACCAACGGCAACATGATCACCATCGACGCGGCCATGATTATCGGCCAGCGCGCGACATACTCGCCCCGCAGCCGAACCAACCCGAGGGTCAGCGTGGCCAGGCTGTTGCGCTGGAGCATCAGCAGCGGCCACAGGAAGTCGTTCCAGACGTTGACCCAAGTGAGCACCGCCAGCACCATCACCGCGGGACGGGCGTGCGGCAACAGGATTCGCCAATAGATCTGCCACGGCGAACAACCATCGAGTATCGCCGCCTCCTCCAGGTCGGTGGGAAGCGTCCGAAAGAACTGACGCATCAGGTAGGTGCCGAACGCGCTGCCGAACAGGCCCGGCACGATCATCGACCACGGGGTGTCTACCCACCCGACGGTCCGCATCAGGATGAACTGCGGGATCACGGTCACGGTCAGCGGCACCATCAGCGTGCCCAGGTATAGCACGAACAGCGTGTCGCGCCCGCGAAATTGCAACCGCGCGAACGCGTATCCGGCCAACGAGCAGAAGAAGACCTGCCCGGCGGTCACGCAGCCGGCGTACAGCACGGTGTTGAAGAACATGCGCGCGAACGGCAGCAACGAGAACACCTCGGCGTAATTGGACCAGCGCGGGTGCGCGGGCAACAGCCTCGGCTCGGTGATCTCACCTTCCCGCTTCAGCGAGCCGGACACGGCCCAGGCGATGGGAAACAGCCAACACCAGGCGATGGCGATCAGCGCGCTGTAGACCAGCACACCGCGCATTGCGTTGCGCGTGAACAACCGCTCAGCTGAGGCCACGAGATGTCTCCCAGGTCCGTCGGCGAGTGATCCGCAGCTGCACCACGGTCAGCACCAGCAAGATCGCGAACATCACCCACGCCAGCGCCGACGCGTACCCGAATTCCAGGAACGAGAAGGCGTGCTGGAACAGCATGATGCCCAGCACGTACGTCGCGCTTTCGGGGCCGCCGTTCGCGCCGTTGAGGACGTAAACCATGTCAAAGGCCTGAAACGCGTGGATGATCGAGATGACGCACACGAAGGATATCGATCCACGGATCAGCGGGACCGTGATGGACACGAACTGACGCATCTCGCCCGCCCCGTCTATCCGGGCGGCCTCGTAAACCGTCTCGGGGACCCCTTGCATCGCCGCCAGCAGGATGACCGTGGCGAACGGCACGCTGCGCCAGACGCTGACGACGCACAACGAGGCCATCGCCCAATGGGGTTCGACCAGCCACGGGACCGGGCCGATTCCCACCCAGCCCAGCATGATGTTGAGCAGCCCGTTGTCGGTGTTGAAGACGAACTGCCATACGACCGCCATCACCACCGACGAGATCGCCAGCGGCAGAAAGACGATGGTGCGGAAAACGCCGATGCCCCTGACCTTACGGTTCAGCACGCCGGCAACCACCAGGCTGACGACGATGGTCGGCACGACCGTTCCGAGGGTGAAGATGACGGTGTTGCGGATGGCGATCAGGAAGAGCGGGTCCGAGGTGAACAGCTCTTGGAAGTTCTTTCCCCCCACGAACTTCGGCGGCCTGAAGACGTCCCACCGCTGAAAGCTCATGTACAGCGAGAACCCAAGCGGGAACAGCATGAACACCGCGACGGCGGCCAGGTTCGGCGCCACGAAAAGTCGGCCTGCCCAGGCCCGCCGTCGCCACGGGCCCGCTCCCTTGGCGGGGTTGCGGCTGGCTGCCCCGGGCGCCGGGGCGGTGTCGACCGATGTCATGGGTTGCGCAGCACCTCGTCGATGGCGGGCGACAGACCGGCCAGGGACGTCGCGGGCCGCGATCCGCGCAGCACGGGTCCGAAGCTGCGGTCCATCAAGGCGACGATCTTCTCCCACGCCGGGGTGACCGGCAACCCTTCGGAGTACGCGGGTCCCTGCGTGAGCACGCCGAGGTTGCCGATGTTGCGGTGGGCCTTGGCGAACCCGGGCGAGTCGAGCGCGGAATGCAGCACCGGAACGAAAAGGCTGGACTCACCGATCAATGCCTGGCCGACGGGCCCGGTCGCGAATTTCACGAATTCCCATGCCTCATCTTTGCGTTGGCTGCTCGCGGAGATGGCCAGTCCGGTGGAACCGATGTCGGAATGGGCGGGCTGCCCCTGCCTGCGCGGCCCGACCGGCAACGAGGCGACATCGAAATCCAGGCCGTCGGCCCGGATGAACGTCTGGTATCGCCAGTGCCCGCCCATGGCCATCGCCGCCCTGCCGGTCGCGAACAGGTCGGGAGTGGACATGGACTGCACCTCGGACGCATTGGGCGCGACTTTGTGTTTGTGGGCCAGGTCCGCGTAGAACTGCACCGCCTCGATGAAACCGTCGTTGTCGAAGTTGAAATGGGTCGGGTTCTTCAGCGGGGTGGACCAGGGCACCCCGTTGTTCATGGCGAACAGCCCCGCCGAATAGTACGAGAACCACATGTTCACGAAGCCCCACTGGGTAACTCGTCCGGAACGATCCCGCTTGGTCAAAGCGGTGGCGGCGTTCAGGAAGTCCGTGAAGGACCACGGCCGCTCCCACGTGCCGGGCGGGGGCGGCACCCCGGCGTCGGCGAACAACCGCTTGTTGTAGAACAGGTAATTTCCGGACCACTGCTCCGGGAAGGCGTATTGGCCACCCTCGAAGGTGAAGGCGTCATACAGCGACCCGATGCCGTCCGCCTTCAGTTCGGCCGCGAACCCCGGATCGCGCGCAAGCATGGTGTTGAGGTCCAGCAGCACGCCCCGGGCGGCCAACTCGGCGTAGGTGAGGTCCCATGCCATCAGCACGTCCGGGCACTTGCCACCGGCACAGAACGTCGACAGTTGCTGCATCACGCCCGGGGCCGAGAGCACCGGGCGAACCTTGATGTCCGGGTGACGGCGGGCAAACTCGTCGACGATGCGGATCCTGGCGTCGCGTTCGTCGGGGTTGGCCGCGAAGAAGAACGTCAACGCGTCCTCTTCGGGAGCGCAGCCGCCGCTCCACGGCACCAGCGATGCCGCGGCGAGTGCGCCGGCACCGCGCAGCAGGCCACGCCGCGCGAACGGCTTATCGAGCATGGCGCTCCCGTTCTCGCCCCGTCGCCGGCCGCACGGCCGGCGGTGTCTGATGTCCTTGGTACCCGATGCGGCTGTGATGTTGCTGGACCGGCCAGTTCGGCAGCGTCAATGCGGCCCGTCCGACGCGGTCGGGATCCCCGGTGATGTCGATCGCGTGGATGCGGTCATCGGTTCCGACGGCGATCAGCAACATCGCCTCAGCGCGTCCGTGCGGCGCCAGGACGATGCCCGGCATCCCGTCGATGAGCATCACCACACCGGCGCGGGCCCGCTGGGCGAACCGGCGGGTCTCCTCCGCGACCTGCCTGGCCCCGCGCAGCTCGGTCGGCACGCCGTCGGGAACCAGCGCCCGGTCGACGGTGCGCAGCACGTCCGGAGCCAGCAACTCGAGCAGGCAACCGATGTCGCCACCGCGCGACGCCGCGAGAAACGCCTCCACGATCTCGAGGTGCTTGGCCACGCGCTCGGGTTCGTCGCGCGGATCGGCTTGCAGCCGCCCACGCGCCCGGCTTGCCAGCTTCTTGGCGGCTTGCGGCGACCGGTCCAGCAGGCCGGCGATGTTTTCGAACGGCACCGCGAACACGTCATGCAGCACGAACGCGACGCGCTGCGCCGGCGAGAGCCGGTCGAGCACCACCAGCAGCGCGTTACTCACCGACTCCGTCAACAGCGTTTCCTCGTCCGCAGCTGCCAACGGGGCCGCGGCCAGTCGGTCCAGTTCGTCAACGTCGGCCAACGGCTGTTCGGCGCGCCTCTTGCGACTCCGCAGCTGATCGAGGGCCTCGCGGGCGGTGATCGTCGTGAACCAGCCGGTGAGGTTGTCGACGGTGCCGAAGTCGGCGCGGCTGGCCTTCAGCCACGCCGACTGAACCGCGTCGTCCGCGTCGGCCGCCGAGCCCAGCAGCTGGAAAGCGACCGACCTCAGGTGTCGCCGGTCCGCGTCGAAACGCTGCGCGAGATCGGTCAGGTTCTTCGGGGCGCTCATGGGTCACCTTTTCCGCACAGAAGCCGTCAAGAGATTGACCGCATCCATCGAGCTCTCTGTTGCAAAGGAGGCCAGCACCATGACCTTAACGATTGTGCGCCGCGGCGACCATCCGGCTCGCCACCGCAAAACCGGCTGTCCGGCAAGGGCTTGACGCAGATGAACACCGCATACGTTCTGGTCACGCTGTTGACCGCCGCCGGCACCGCCGGCGTCGGTGTCGCCGACCTCGTCCCGGCGCAGTTCGTCCTGGCGAACTCGGCCGAAGTCGGGGTGCCGCGGTCGTGGCTACCGGCGCTGGGGATGGTCAAACTGGCCGGCGCGACCGGGCTCGTCGTGGGCCTGGTGGGCCCGCCCGTGTTGGGCGTCGCGGCCGCCACCGGCCTGGTGCTGTTCTTCGTCGGCGCCGTGGTGACGCACCTGCGGGCCGGCGTCCTTTACAACATCGCGTTTCCGGGGGCGTACCTGGGCATGTCGGTGGCGGCGCTGGCGCTGACGCTGCTGCGTTGATCGCGGTCAGGCGGGGAAATACCGGATCCGCCGGATGGCCTCGCCCCGCGAGGCCATGTCGGCGAACAGGATCCCGCGCGCATGGCCGGAGTCGACCGAGACGGTGACCGTGGGGCCCGCGCCGATTACCTTGGTGGCCCGTGCGCCGTCCAGTCGCTCGACCAGCCCACCGAGGCCGAGCGCGTCCTGGTCACCGAGAGTTATTGTGGCGCTTGGCGATAGCGCGCACCCGGCGGCCGCCCGGTTTCCTCGCGCGGCCGCCTCCAGGAACGTCTGCACCCGTCTGCGGTGCCGCGCACCCGCTCGCCGGAATCCGGCGAGGAAGCCGGCCGTGCCGCGCAGCCGCTGATTGGTCAGCAGGCCCCGCGACAGTTGCAGCCCGGGCGAGACGGCGCGTGCCCCGCCTCGCAGGAATTGCAGCATCATCGCGGGCAGCGCCCAATAGGCCCGCAGCTCGCCAATGCGCCACTCGCCGTTGATGTTTCGCAGGTCGTATCGCAGCACGGCCGGAATGCGCATCGTGACGGCGGAGCCCATGGCGACCTCGAGCTCGAGGTCGCGCAGGACGACGGTGCCGACGACGATGTCGAGGTCGCGGTGGAACGTGATGTCACGCGGGCCGATGAAGGTGTCATAGAAGCGGCCGATTGCCTCGTGCCCGATGTGCGGCCGCGACCCGACCGGATCCTCGACGCGGCCGTCATCGGTGAACAGCGCCACCCATCCGGCGCGATCGTGCGCGGCGGCGGCCCGCGGTGAGCGTTCGACGGCGGCGAGGAGTTGTTCCCGTGTCAGCTCGCTCACGATCCGCCGACCAGTTCGATGCCCGCGGACCGCATCTCCGCCAACGCCGCCGCGGCCGAATCCGCGCCGACGGCCGCGGTCAGGTCCACCAGCACCCTGGTGTGCAGGCCCGCCCGCGCGGCGTCCTCCGCCGTCCGCCGGACGCACTGGTCGGTGGCGATGCCGACCACATCCACCTGGTCGACCCCGCGTTGCCGCAACCAGTCCAGCAGCGGGGTGCCGGTGGGATCGACGCCTTCGAAGCCGCTGTAGGCCGCGGAATAGTTCCCCTTGCGGAAGACCGCCTCGATGCGGCTGGTGTCGAGGTCGGGCCGGAAGTCGGCGCCCGGGCTTCCGGCGAGGCAGTGCGGGGGCCACGACGACGAGTAATCCGGCCGGTCGGAGAAATGCTCGCCCGGCTGGATGTGAAAGTCCTGGGTTGCTACCACATGCTGGTAGCCCTGCTCGCGGGCCAGATAGTCGTTGATGGCGGGCGCCACGGCGGTGCCGCCGGTCACCGGCAGCGAGCCGCCCTCGCAGAAGTCGTTTTGCACGTCGACGATGATCAACGCCCTCACCCGGTCCACCCTATCGGTGTCGCCCGCGATGGCGGTTGTGCTGGGCTTATGGGGCGAGCGGTTTGTCCGCCAACCAGTCGGGTAATCCACCGCCCATGGTCATCCGGAGAATCGCGCGCCCGTTGCTTTCAGTGGCTTTCATCGGCCAGGGAGTCAATTCCCTGCTCAACCCCAAATCGGCCGCAGCCGCCGCCGCGCCCGCGGTGGATGGTTTGCAGGCGCTGCCGAATTCGGTCAGCGGCAACATCCCGAGCGACCCCGAGACGTTCGCGCAAATCAACGCGGCCGTGCAGATCGGCGGCGGCCTTCTGCTTGCCACCGGCAAACTGCCGCGCGTGGCGTCGGCCGCGCTCGCGGTCACGGTGCTGCCGGCCAACCTCGGGGCGCACTCCTTCTGGAACGAGAGCGATCCGCAGGCGAAAGCCCAGAAACGTCAACAGTTCCTCACCGACCTCAGCCTGGTGGGCGGGCTGCTGATCGCGTCCGCCGACACCGCGGGCAAGCCGTCGCTCGGCTGGCGTGGCCGCCGGGCGGCCGAACGGCTCTCCGAGCGCGTGTCGTCGGCGCTGCCGGGCTCGGACGACGACACCGACTTCTCGGAGTTGGGCGAGAAGATCGTGCACGGCCTGCAGATCGGCGCCGAACGCGGCCGCGAACTGGCCAGCACCGCCGCCGAACGCGGCGCACCCTACGCCGAGGCGGCGCTCGAACGGGGCCGTGAATTCGCCAGCACGGCCGCCGAGCGAAGCAAGCCGCTGGCCAAGAAGGCCCGCAAGCGCGGCGAAGAACTCGCCGACGACGCCGCCGACTGGGCCGCGCCGTTGGCCAAGAAGGCCCGCAAGCGCAGTGAGAAGCTGGCCAAAAAGGCGCGCAAGCGCGGTGAGGATCTGGCCAGCACGGCCTTGGATCGCGGCGAGGACCTCGCCGAAACCGCTCGGGCGCGGGGCGGCTACCTCGCCGACACGGCCCGCGCACGCGGCGGCTACCTGGCGGACACCGCGCGCGACCGGCTCAACGAGCAGGTCAAGGCCGGCCGTCGCAAGCTTTCCTGAGGTACTCGTCGACGATCGCGTCGACGTCCTGGGCGGCGTCGACGGTGGTGCCGGACTCGTCGGCGCCGAGCGGCTCCAGCGCGCCGAACTGTGAGCTCAGCAGCGTCGCGGGCATGAAGTGACCGGTCCTGGCTGCGAGCCGGGCGCCGATCAGTTCCGGTGTGCCGGCGAGGTGAAGGAATTCGACCTGCGGGCAGTGCGCGCGCAACTGGTCGCGATAGCTGCGTTTGAGCGCCGAGCAACTCGCCACTGAGCCCTCGGGGTGGCTCGCCAACCACTCGCCGACCTTGTCCAGCCAAGGGCGTCGATCGTCGTCGTTCAGGGGTTCACCGGCTGCCATCTTGCCGATGTTGGCCCGCGGGTGCAGCGTGTCGGCGTCCACGAAGGGAACCCGCAGGCGCTGCGCGAGCGCCATACCCACCGTCGACTTGCCCGATCCCGAGACGCCCATCACCACGACCGGTGTCGCTGCGTTCACTCGGCCTTTCCGGCGAGGTTGCGGTTCCATTCCACCCAGCCGACCCCGTACCGGCCGTCGGCCGTCTTGACGGTGGCCCAGGCCCGCGGGAACTGACTCACCCGCCCGTCGGTGGCCGTCAGGAGCACGGGTGCGTGACCACGCACCTCGACCTCCGCGGTGAGTCCGCCCGGGCTGAGAGTCAAAGTGGTGCCCAGCGGTAACCCGTTGGCGCCGAAGGATTCCCGCGAATCCAACGTCTGCAGCTCGGTGAGCGACCCATCGGCGTCCTGGGAGTAGCCGATGCTGAAGGCCGGTGCGCCGGGGATTCGGATGTTCACGCCGTGCAAGTGGGCGCCGTCGTCGAGGTGCAGCGCGCTCCAAATCCAGTCCATGCTCCACCAGTCGCGTACGCCCCAGGAGTGGTCGCGCTGGCCGGGCACGGACTCGAAGCGATAGGCGGCGTCGTCGACGGTGACCGTGCCCGACACCGTGCACGGAATCTCATATCGCGTCGTCAAGCGGTACTTGTAGGGCACGCCGTCGGTGGTCCAGACCAGGTTCATCGTCATCTCGACGGGGGTGCCCGGCTCCCCGCGCAACAACGCCGACGGGTCGGGGTAAGCGTGCGCCCGCGCCCGGATGTCGACGCGATAGGTCTGCAGCGGCGCGGGCGCACAGTGGCCGAGTTCGAAGGAGTCGGTGCGCAATTCCCACGGGTCGGCCGGCAGCGGCACCTGCGCATCGAGGGCGACGGTCGGCAGGTCGGGCCCGCACAGCAGCGCATGCACCCACGTCGTCCGCTCGTTGGCGACCAGGCCGAGGCGGAACCACCCGCCCAATCCCTGTGCCGCATCGGCGAAGTCGGCGTACCAGCTCTCGCTCCACAGCGGTTCGGCGGTCGGAGCGTGCGCGAGTTCGTCCTCCTCCGAGGGCCGCAAGGGTTCGGGTGTCTGGGCGGCAGGCAGCGTCGCCAACGCGTCCGTGTCGAGCACATGATCGCAATGCCGTTGCAGCATCGTCATGAACATCCGGTCGCCGCGCTCGGTGCGCTCGACCAGCATCGAGGAGACGATCGCCATCATCACGCCGAAAAAGCCCTGCCGGCGAACACCTTCGGTGACGTCGCCGAGCGTGAGGAGTGTTTGCGGCCCCAACGCCTCGTGATACGCCCGCAGCAACGCCTCGTACTGCTCCCGCCGATCCGGCGTCGGCAGCGCACAGCCGAGAAAATAGGACAGGTCGGTCAGGGCCGGCCCCCAGGAAACGGTCTGCCAGTCGACGACCGTCAACGGCCGGTCGGCGCCGGCGGTGCCGAACAACAGGTTGTCCAGTCGGTAGTCGCCATGCATCAGGCCCTGGACGCGGTCCGGCGCCGATTCGGCGGCCAGATAGCCGTCGAAAGACGCCACCAGGCGTTCGCACACCATGCGGTGCTCCGACGCGATCTGGTCGCCGTAGCGGTCGATGAAACCGGCGTACAGCGGCGCGATCATCGCCTGATTGAGCGGCGATTCACGGTTCAACCACGGTGCCTCGGCCAGCGTGGTGTCGCCGAGCAACGGGCCGTGCAGCCGGCCCAACTCCACGACGGCCAGGCGGGCCTGTTCGGTTGTCGCACCGGCGATTTCGTCCCCGACGACCGCCGGCCCGGCATCGCCCAGCAGCAGATCGAACGCACCCGTCGAGGTGTCGACGGCGGCGTGGTAGCAGGGCGCTATGGGCCCACCGAGTCGGGGCGCTATGTCGCCGTAGAAGCGCACCTCCCGCTCGTAAAGGCCCAGAGCCAACCCCGTTTGGCGACTCACCGGGTCGGTGGCCGCCACCTTGAGCACCACCGACCCGGGCCGGTCGGGGGTCGCCGCGCCGCCGGCGTAGTTGAGCCGCACGCGGTAGCACTCGCTCATCTGTCCGGTGCCGATGCGCTCCACGGAGAAGTCGTCGATATCTCCGGCGCCGATCGCCGCCGACAGCCATGCGGCGGTGAGGTCCCCGGGTCGTTCGATGATTTGTTCGGTCTCGGCATGCATGAGGGTCAGCGTGCCAGGTCACCGCGTCAGGGAGAAGCCATCCCAGGCAATCCGGCGGTGCGGATGTGGGTCGAACTCGACGCGGCTCTTGCGGTCGAAGACCATGACGGCGCGGTCGGCGGTGGTGTAGGCGGGCCAGTCGTGGCCCGGCGCCCCGCTGTGGCTGAACGACCGCCAGCGCCGTTGCACCTGGTTACTGACCCGCAGCGCGGCCCGCCGATCGGCGGCCGCGGTCAACAGCGCACCGAAGCGGGTCCGATAGACGTCGAAGACGGCCAGCAACTCGGTGGCATGCGTGGCGCCCAGGCCCGACCAGCGCAGCGTGCGGGGCGCGTAGTCGTACCGGTACAGGTAGGTGGGCGCGTGCGCGCTGTGCGCCTCGGCGATCTGCCAGGCGGCCGACCCGAAGGCGAAGTCGCCGCCGAGCTGGATGCACGCCGACGGCGCGGGATAATCGGGGTAGGCGGCGGTAATGCGTTCGCGCGCAGACGGTTCCGCGTCGGCCAGCAGCTCCTCGATCATCGTTTGATTGGTCGGCAGCATTTTGAGGAAGCGGGTGAACAAGCGCCCCTCTTCGGCGTTGGTGCCGACGATGAGCGGCACCCGGTGGGCGTTGCCCCGGCGCATCGCCTCGACGGGATCGACGGGCACGACGTCGTCGCCGGCGACCGGCCCGATCGGGAAGGCACCCAGCCTGTCCTCCATCCCTTGGTCGATCAGCCGGTGTTGGGCGTCGACCAACTGCGCCGGGGACGCCTGCATCAGCACCTCGGCGGCGTTCTCCGGGCGCGCGCCCAGCAGCTCGGCGAAGCGCACCGCGAATTCGGCGGCCGTCTCCGACGACCGAACCATGCCGGAGGCCGGACTTTCCGAAATGGCCCGGGCGAACAGGCCTTCGGCGGCGGGCACCGCCAACAGGGTGGCGGTGATGTGCGCGCCGGCGCTTTCACCGAAGATGGTCACGTTCCCCGGGTCACCGCCGAACGCGGAGATGTTGTCTTTCACCCAGCGCAACGCCAGCACCAGATCGCGCAGGAACAAATTGCTGTCGATGGTGATGTGCGGGGTCGAAAGCGACGACAAGTCCAGGCATCCCAACGCGCCCAGCCGGTAATTCACCGACACGTACACACAGCCGCGGCGCGCCAACGCCGCGCCGTCGTACAGCGGCGTCGCCGAGCTGCCCAGGATGTAGCCGCCACCGTGAATGAAGACCATCACGGGCAGCGGCTCTTCGATGGGGGCGTCGGGGGTCACGACGTTGAGGGTGAGGCAGTCCTCCCCCATCGGCTGATAGCGGCCCACCCCGAGCATGGTGTATCGCCGCTGTTGGGGCGCGCAGTTGGCGAAGCCGTGACAGTGCCGCACACCCGACCACGGCTGTGCCGGTTGGGGCGCCCGCAGTCGCAGGGACCCGACCGGCGGCCGGGCGTACGGGATGGAGCGCCAGCGGTGGACGCCGTCGCGGGTGAATCCCTCCACAGTGCCGATGGTGGTGCGTGCACGGACCGTGCGCTGATGCATAACCCGACGTTAGCCGACGTGCCGGCCGTAACGCGCGCGCAGCGCCTTATTTTTCCGTACCTGGCGGTTAGCCTGACGGGATGCGGATTGCCGCGCTGCTCGCCACGTCGGTCCTGGTCGCCGGGTGCTCCCACACGGTCGTGGGCGGCCCTCGCCAGCCGCCCAACACGACGCCGGTTTCGGGATACTCCCCCACGAACGCCGCCCCGCCATCCGCGGGCGCCCCGGGCACCAAGGCGCCCATGTCGGACGTCATCACCTGGATCGCGGCTGGTCACCCCGCGGATCCGGGTCGGTATCACAGCGCGACCCGCGAGGGGGTGACCACGCCACTCGGCGCCGACATCGCCTTCAGCGCGGTGGCCGGCAAGGACTCCTGCATGACGGACTCCAAGCACACCGCCGGCACACTTCTCTGCCTGGTGAGCCTGACCGATCCGCCGCCCGCGCCCCCGACCGCCTACGGCGCTTGGCAGGGCGGGTGGGTGACCTTCGACGGACAGAATCTGCAGGTGGGTGCCGCGCGCGCCGATCCCGGACCGTTCCTCAACGGCAACGGACCGGAACTGGCCAACGGCGATTCGCTGTCGTTCGGCGACTACCGTTGCCGCGCCGACCAAACCGGTCTGTATTGCGTGAACTACGCACACCAGTCGGCGGCACGATTGAGCCCCACGGGCGTCGAGCCGTTCGGCTGCCTGCGGCCCGCCCCCGCGCCGGACGGCATCGGCACGGCGTTCAGCTGTTCATGATCGTCGCAAAGAGCGCGGCCATCTCGTCGGCGGGCCCACGGGGGACCGTGTAGCCGGCTTCGTCGCGGATCGCGTCGAGGTGGTCCCGCACATCCTCGACCGAAAGCTCCGGATCGAAGAAACCCCTTGTCCTGCCGATGAAGAAGCGCGCGACATGTCCGGCGCCCACCGTGTAGATCTCGCCGGAAACCGGGCAGTCCCGGTGCGTCAGGAAGGCCGCCACGGGGGCCACCCGCGCCGGGTCCAGCTTCTGAAGGTATTGGCCGACAAGGTCATTGAGTACCTCCCGGGCCGCCGGGTCATCTTGCGGGCCTGCTCCGTCGAGCGAGTGCGTGAGCATCCGCGTGAAGGCGATCGGCGCGATGGCGTTGACCTTGATGCCGTGGTCGGCCCCCTCGGCGGCCAACACCCGGGTGAAGCCGATCAACCCGGTCTTGGCCGCACCGTAGTTGCTCATGCGCTCGGCCCCAAGGATTCCGGCCGCCGAGCAGGTGTTGAGTATCCGGCCGTAGCGCTGCTCGCGCATGGCCCGCCATGCGGGCCGGGTCACCTGAAAAGCGCCCTTCAGGTGCACGTCCAGGAGGGGTTCGAACCGGTCGGGCGTCATGTCTTCGAAGGCCGCATCACCGACGATGCCCGCGTTGTTGATCAGGATGTCGACTCGACCCCAGGTATTCAGGGCGGCGTCGATGATCGACTGTGCGCCTTCGGGACTGGCCACGCTGTGGCTGTCGGCGACGGCCTCGCCGCCTAGCCGGCGGATCTCCTCGGCCACGGCGGCGGCCGCCTGGCTGTCGGCGCCCTCCCCCGTCACGGAGCCGCCGATGTCGTTGACGACGACGCGCGCACCTCGGGAAGCCAGTAGCAACGCGTGTTGCCGACCCAACCCCCCACCGGCACCGGTGATTACGGCGACCTGATCGTCGAATCTCAGCTCGTTCGTCACCAACTGACCGGAAGCTCTTTCATGCCGTAGATGTTGGCCGCCTTGAATTTCAGTTCGTCCGGCGGCACCGCCAATTTGAGCCCGGGCAATCGGCGCGCCAACGTGGTGAATGCGACCTGCATCTCGACGCGGGCCAGGTTCGCCCCGATGCATTGGTGCACTCCGTACCCGAAGCCCAAGTGCCCTCGGCTGTTTCGGCCTGGGTCGAAGGACTCGGGATCGTCGACGAATTCGGGGTCCCAGTTGCCGGCGAGCAGGCTCATCATTACGAACTCGCCCGCACGGATCAGCTGACCGCCGATCAGCACGTCCTCGGTTGCCACGCGGTCGACCTGACTGTGCACGATGGTGAGGTAGCGCATGAGCTCTTCGACGATGTTCACGACAACGGCAGGGTCGTCCGTTTTTCCGAGCCGGGCGAAGATGTCCGGATGTTGCAGCAGCGCAACCGTTCCCAGGGAGATCATGTTGGCGGTGGTCTCGTGGCCGGCCTGCATCATGATCACCGCGTTCATGGCCGTGGTGGCATGGTCGAGTTGGCCGGTCGCGACGTATTCGGTGACCAGACGGCTAATCAGGTCGTCACCGGGTTCCCGTTCTTTGCGTTCGACCAACTCCTCGATGTAGGCGTACATGGCCCCGAATGCCTGGCCCTTTTCCGCGTCGGTGGACTTCTGGTCCAGCCCGGTCGTGGTGTTGCGTTGGAAAAGTTCGAGGTCTTCGGGCGGCACGCCCAGCAACAGCGCGATCACCATCGACGGCACCGGCAAGGCGAACTCGCGCACCAAATCGGCCGGCGCACCGTCGGCGATCATTTGACCGAGATAGTGGTCGACCATGTCCTGGATGTGCGGCCGCATCGACTCGCAACGCCTGAACGTAAAGTTGCTGGTCAACATGCGCCGCAACCGGTGATGTTCGGGGTCGTCGGTCCGCGCGAACATCACCGGGACCTTGTTGTCATCGTCCTTCGGCATGATCGCGTCGGGAATGGTCTTCGCGGACAGGCGCGGATCGACCAGCGCCGCCCGGATGTCCAGGTAGCGACTGACCACCCAGACCGGGTTGCCCTGGAACATCGCCCTTCTCAGCCCCGGTTGTTCCCGCCACTGCACGAACTCGTCCGGGGGCGCGAGCGGGCAGCGGGCGGGCCGGGCGATGGGCAGCACCGGAAGATCGGCGTCGGGGCGCGCCTCGGAAGTTGTTGACATGAACCGCGTTTCCTATTAACTGTCAGATGTCTGCCAGTTATAGAGGGTAAAGCTCGCCCAGGTGGCAGTCAACCGTCAGTTAGGCTGTCACCATGACCGCGGTTGAGGACCGCCCGTTACGGGCGGACGCGGCGCGCAACGTCGAGCGCATTCTGCGCGCGGCGCGAGACGTGTACGGGGAACTGGGGCCGGACGCGCCGGTGGAGGCGATCGCACGCCGCGCGGGGGTCGGTGAGCGGACCCTCTACCGCAGGTTTCCGACCAAGGTCGACCTGGTCTTGGCCGCGCTCGACCAAAGCATCGCCGAGGACCTCACGCCGGCGATCGACAAGGCCCGCCGCGCCGACGACCCGTTGCGCGGTCTCACCCAACTGATCGAAGCGGCGATCGCGCTGGGGGCGCGCGAGCACAACCTCCTGACCGCCGCACGCCGCGCCGGTTCGTTGTCGTCCGACATCTCGGCGTCGCTCAATGAGGCGCTGGGCGACCTCATGCTCGAAGGCCAGCGGATGGGCCGGGTCCGCGCGGACCTCGTCGCCGACGACCTGCCCCGCCTCATCGCCATGCTCTTCGGTGTGCTGTCCACAATGGATCCGGGCAGTGACGGCTGGCGGCGGTATGTCGCGCTGATGGTTGACGCAATAGCGGTGAACGAGCGGCTACCGTTGCCGCCGGCGGCGGCGCTGCGTTACGAGGTCGACTCGAATAGCTGGCCGCTGTAAGCGGTTTAGTTGATCGTCACCCCGGCGTCGACCTTGAATTCCAGCCCGGTCACGTATCGGGACTCATCGGACAGCAAGAACAGCACCGCGCTGCTGACGTCGGCGGGCTCCACGGCCGGTATCGGCATGGCGTTGACGAAGATCGGAATCAGGTCGGGGCGTTGCTCCCCCAGGAGCGGTCCGAACGACGGCGGAACCATCCCGGTGGGAACCCCCGTGGGAAGCACGGTATTCACGCGCACATTCTGCGCCGCGAGTTCGTTGGCCAACGCCAGCGTCAAGCCGACGACACCGTACTTGGCCGCCGTGTAGGGCGTCTGAAGCGGGAAGCCTTTGATGGCACCGGCCGAACTGATGTTGACCAGGCTCCCTCCGCCCCGTTCCAGCAGGTGCGGTATCGCGGCCGCGCACGTGTTCCACACCCCGATCAGATTCACGTCGACCACGGTGCGCCACTGATCGGCGGTCGTCTTGTCCCAGGACGCGACCGTGAGCACGCCGGCATTGGCCACCGCGCCGTCGAGGCCGCCCAATTCGCCGACGCCGTCGTCGACCACGGAGCGCAATTGCGCCGCGTCGCGCACGTCGACGACGCGGCCGACGCAGCGTCGGCCCAAATCCCGGACCAGACTTACCGTTTCGGTCAGCTCGTCCTCGGTCGCCAGCGGATACTCCACCTCCGGCAGGGATCGGCAGAGGTCGACCAGGATGAGGTCCGCGCCCTCCTCGGCGAGCCGTAGCGCATGGCCGCGGCCCATGCCGCGGGCGGCACCGGTGATCAGAAAGCGTTTACCATCAACGCGTCCAGGGCTCGAGGTCACCCGGCTACCGCTCGTTCCACATCAGGCCGCGCATCGTCGCCGACAGCGGGATGTCCTCCACCGCGATCAGTCCTCGGGGCGCGCGGCACACCCAGTCGATCGCGTTGACGGCACGGCCCGCCGTCGAGATGCAGCCGGCGTCAGTGGAATCCAGTACCGGATGCGTGACGTGTGCGTTGATCTCGACTCTGGGTTCGCCCTCCACGACGACGCGGTGCACGCCGGTGTGCCCATCGGGCGGGAACTCCCAGTCGGGCGCCGCGGTCTGGGTAAGTCTGGTCACGTGCTCGAGGGTGATCACCGGCTTGTCATCGATCACGCCCTCGGTGGCAAAGCGCACCGCGGCCATCTGCCCCGGCTCCACCGTCATCATCGTGCATTCGATTCGTTCCGGCGTGTACCACGGTTCGACGCGCTGGCGCACGTCGTCCAGCTTGATGTCGAGATTGTCCGCCAGGCTGCGGACCTGACCGCCCCACATCGACACGATCACCCCGGGGAGGAACATCATCGGCGAGTCGTCGTCCGGCGTCGTCCCGAATCCCATTGCGGCGCCGGTGAACTCGGCGTCGTCATAGTTTCCGTAGTCGAAGATCTCCTGCACGGTGATTGACTCGACCCGTGTCGTCAGGCTGACCGCCGAATGGACCAGGGTGTCGCCGGAGAAGCCGGGGTCGATGCCGTTGATGTAGAGCGAGGTGTTGCCGGCCGCGCAGGCACGCTCCAACGGCTCGCGCAGCCAGTCGTCGGCATGGCGGGGCGTGACCAGCCACACCATTGAGGTGCCGACGACATTGGTGCCGGCCGCAAGGAATTTGGCCATCTGTTCGATAGCCTCCATCGGCCGAGTTTCGCCTTGAGACGTGTACACCACGCAGTCGGCGCCGAGAGCCACGAGGGCGTCGACGTCGTCCGTGGCGATGATCCCGGTCGGTTCGTCCAGTCCGCACAGCCGCGCCGCGTCCTGGCCGACCTTCTCGGGGCTCGCGGCGTGCACGCCGACGAGTTCGAGGTCCGGCCGGCCGATGATGGCCCGCAACGAGTGCCGACCCACATTCCCGGTGGAAAATTGAATGACTCTGCGCACGGTACTTCGTCCTTCCAGCGGTGCCGACGCCCCATCATGACGCGTTCGCGCAACGCAGGTCAGTAATCGGGTATCGGCAAAGGTGAATTGTTCGAGTCGATGCCGCCGTCCACGTGGAAGGTCGCGTTCGTCGCGTAACAATCGCGTGTGCACAGATACACCGCCAAGCGACCGAGATCCTCGACGTCGCCCAGCCGATGCAGGGGCGTGGCCTCTTGCATCTTCTCCAGCGACCCGGGCATCAGGTCCAGGCTGCCCTTCAGCCCGTCGGTGGCGAATGAACCCAGGGCGATGGCATTGACGCGAATCTTCGGCGCGAGTTCCTGTGCCATCGCGCGGGTTAGCGCCTCGAGGCCACCCTTCGCGACGCAATAGGCGGTCAGCGCACGGATCCCGAAGCGCGCAGAGCCCGACGAGATGTTGATGATGGAACCGTGTCCGGCACTGAGCATGTGCGGGGCGACGAGCTGGCTCATGATGAAGGCCGACGTCACGCACCAGTCGAAGGTGTGCCGGAAGTCTTCGTCGGTGATATCCAGGAACCGCGCGTACGTCGACCCACCGACGTTGTTGACCAGAATGTCGATGCGGCCGAAGCGCTCCATCGCCGTGTTGACGACCCGTTCTCCATCCGGCCGGCTCATCGCGTCGGCAACGAGAGCCAGTCCCTTGCCGCCGGCGGCCTCGATCCCCGCAACCGTGCCGACGATGTCCGCCTCGGTGCGCGCGGTACCGACTACGGTGACCCCGGCCTCCGCCAATACCCGGGCGATGCCCGCCCCGACGCCCTTTCCGGCGCCCGTGACGATCGCGACCTGTCCGTCCAGCCGGAACTGCTCCAATGCCATGCCGGACCCCTTCGATCCTGGGTGTGCTGTGCGTCGTTCAATCTATGAACGATACTGACTAAAGTCAATGAAAATCCGCTGTTGCGGTCGTGGGTGACGTAGGTGGCCCAACAATGACCAAGTTGTGCAAGCCTTTTTGGCCGGGACACGGCATAATGGGCTGGTTAGCCTCGAAACTCCTGTATGAGTCAGGTCAACCGTGAGGAACGAAATGGCTGTCACCGATCGGCTGTCGGCACGCGAGGCGAAGCGTCTGCAGACCAGGGAGCGCCTGATGGGCGCCGCGATCGCGGAGTTCGCCAGGGCTGGGATGGCCGAGGCCGACGTCAGCACGATCGTGGCCGCCGCGGGGGTTGCCCACGGAACCTTCTTCTTTCACTTCCCCACCAAGGAGCATGTGCTCCTCGAGCTGGAACGCCGCGAAGAGGACCGGATCGCCAAGCAGTTCGCGCAATTCCTGAAATCCAAGCATGATCTCGCTTCGGCGCTGAACGAGGCGGTCCGCTTGGTCGTTGGCTTGGAGCGCCGGCTGGGCGATCGGCTGTTCAATGACTTTCTCGCGCTGCATTTCTCCCAGACGCGGCCGCAAACCGAGGATGGCCGGGATCACCCGTTGATCGTCTTGGTCGCCCAGCAGATCGCGCAGGCTCAGGAGCGCGGCGAAACAGATCCGCTCGTCGATCCGATGAACAGCGCGGTGTTCTTCCTGCTGGGGCTCTATGCCCTGTTGATCACCACCAACCACTGGCCGACCGGGCACGCGCTGCTCGAGGACTATGTCGCCCGGTCATTGCGCAGCCTAAAGCCCTGACCGGCAGGGCCTTTCGCCACTACCGCACCACACCGAGCAGCGGCACCAAGCCGAGCTCCTTGTGGGTCAAAAAGCCCGGCGCGGCCTCGCATACCGCGGGAACGGTGTTCGCCGGACCCATCGCTGTCCAGGTGTAGCCGGGCTTGGGGTAATTGCCCCTCGGATCCCTGGGCGCCTGCAGGATCAGTTCGGTGGGCTCATCACCCTCGATCACGATGCGGTAGTGGTAGTGTCCGCCCCAATCCGGTTGCGGCTCAATGGCATCGTTGAGCGCTCGCTGAGCGTAGGCCCCGCCCGAACGGTGTGTCAACGACTCGGAACCTGACTCTCGTCAGTAGCTTCACGCCTGGTAGCTGGCTCCGGACGCGCGCGCCGTCGGTGCGGTTCGGCGCCAGACCGCCATATTTCAGTCGACGTTCGCGCCCGGGGCGCCACCTCCGCCGAGACAGGGGCAGCTGCGCAACGGGCGCTATTGCTGACTGTAGTCAGCCTGTTATAGTGCACGAGCCGACCAACGATGACGGGGAGGATTCGTGAATCTGCCCAAGCTGCACCAGCGCGATCCGGGCGTTGGCACGGCGCCCCGCCCAACCGGCCCGACGCCGCCGGGGCTGGCACTCGATGAACACCTGGAGCGCTCACAACGCGCGCAGCGTCAGGCCGACAAGTGGTTGATCTCCGGCAGCCTGCTGATCGGCACCGCGGCCCTGGGCGTCTTCGGGTTGCCGCTGTTCCTCTGGGGCGTCCGGTTGTTGCGCCGGGCCCACCGGGATGGCCTCTCGGTGCGACCGATGCTGGTCACATTGCTCGGCTACCTGGTCATCATCGACGCCGCCATCAACACCGTCGGTTGGGCGCTCGACCTGGTGGCGAACCATACCCTGCTGGCCCGCGTGTTGCTCAACGGCTGGGGCAACATGTTCGACGCCGGATATTTCTGGCACTACAACGAACTGTGGGTGGGCGGCGCGGCCGGTCCGGGCGAAAAGGCCTGGGAAGTCGGGCTCATCCTGACCGTGTTCACGATGCGCATCGCCGCGGCAATCGGCTTCCTGCAGATGAAGCGCTGGGGGCATCAGTGGATGGTGGTCACCTGCTGGATGGGCGTGGTGATCTGGATCGGCTACGTGTTCAACATGACCATGTTCGCCGACGTGCGCTTCGCCGGCGTCGTGCTGCCGGTCGTGGGCTGGTGGCTCTACGACATCTTCTACATCACCCCGTTCCTCGCCATCCCGTACCTGCACACCGTCAACCGAGAACTGTTCTCCGACTGACATGCGCGGGCTGAATTCGATGACGTCACAAAGGAGGTCGGATCGTGGCTTATCTGTGGGAGATCCTGCGCTATGTCGCCGCGTGGGGCGGCACCGGGCTGATCATCTGGTTCTGGTATTGGCTGTTCTCCAATATCGGCACGTTCTAACCGGTGGACCGGACCGCCGAACCGAACGAAAGCTGGCCCATGGCTGACGATTCACCCGCGATGGCGCTGGAGCGGAGCTGCTCGGTGGCGGCGGTCGCGCTCAGCGAGCGACGTCGCGAGGGCGTCCGCCTCGTCACCGGGGAACGGCGAAGCTTCGGTTTGAACGCGGCGCTCACGTTCGTTCATCTCCCCTATCCCGCCCCCGGCTGGACCCGCCGGGACCTGACATGCGGTGTCGCCCTGCAATGTTCGCCGTCGAAGGAACGCATCCTGGGATATCGCCTGAACGAATTATCCGCCCGGGAATTGCGCGCGCTCACTCTGGTCGAGGCCGCAGTCGCGCTCGGCTGGACCGCCGAGAGGTGGCCGGGCCTGCTACCCGACCTGCAACGGCTGCTCCCCGAACTGCATCCCGAACCCGGCGATACGCCCGCCGAACAGATGCTGGAGCGCGCGATTGCGTTGGCGGCCACGAGGGGAGCCTTGACGATTCATCCGCTGCTGGGCCATCTGCCGCTCGCCCACACGATGCCGCGGGGGCTAGCCGACCGGTTACGGCGCAGCTTCGGCCGGATGCCATGGACCACAACGCAAAAGCGCCTTCCGCGACCGTACTCGGTTCCCGTCGGGGGCGACGGGGGCGTCCGCAACCCGAACCTGCCGCCACCGAGCCGCCCGCAGGACAACGATTTCGACGTCACCCCCGAACACCGGCCCGGGATCCCCTATCCCGAATGGAACATGTGGACCCGGCGCTTCATGCGCGATCACGTGGCGGTGCTCGAGCGTGCGGACGTCCGGCGCGCTGCCCGCCCGGTGCCCATCGCCGTTGACGTACGCAAGTGGTTCGAAGAGCACACGCATCGCGCGATGACAAACCGCCGCGAAGACGGCTCCGATCTCGATGTCGACCAATACGTCAACCATTACATCGACCTGACCACCGGCGAGGCCAAGGAGCCGAAGATCTTCCGTGAGTTGCTGCCCAGCGGCCGCGACGTCACCACGGCCGTGCTGCTCGACGGCAGTTCGTCGCTGGGGGTGCACGGCGGGCGCGTCTTCGAACTGGAATTGGCCTGCGCCGACGCGCTTTCCCGCGCCATGACGCACGCGCACGAGCGGCACGGTGTGTTCGTCTTCACCGGCAATACCCGCCACCGGGTCGAAGTCCAGTGCCTGAAGGACTTCGAGGACCGCCGATTGGTGGTGCCGAGCGGGCTCGGGCTGTCCACCCGCGGATACACCAGGCTCGGCGCGCCGCTGCGCCACTTGACCAACCGGCTCCTCGCACAGGCCTCCGAGCGGCGCCTGCTGATCGTCATCGGCGACGGGCTGATTTCCGATGAGGGCTACGAGGGCCGCTACGCATGGGCGGATGCCGCGCACGCCGTCGAGGAGGCCAACGACGCCGGGGTATCGGTGTATTACGTCGGCGTCGGACCAACCCGGGTCGATCCGCTGCCGGAGGTGTTCGGGCCCAGGCGTTCTCAGCGGATCAGGCGCATCGAGGAGCTGCCGCGGGTGTTGGCTCACGTTCATCGTGAACTGGTTGCCGCATGAGCGCCGTCGACGGTTATTTCGCGAACGGCAACGAGGTCGAGTTGTTCGAACAGGCCTTCCGCCAGCGCATGCCCGTGATGCTCACCGGACCGACCGGTTGCGGCAAGACGCGGTTCGTCGAGCACATGGGGCTGCTGTTGCAACGACCGGTCGTCACCATCAGTTGCCACGACGACCTGACCAGTTCCGACCTGGTCGGCCGCTTCATGGTGACCGGCGGTGACGTGGTGTGGACCGACGGCCCGCTGACCCGGGCGGTCAAGGCCGGCGCGATCTGCTACCTGGACGAAGTCGTCGAGGCCCGCCACGACTCGCTGGCCATCCTGCACTCGCTCACCGATCACCGGCGATCGCTGTTCCTCGACCGGGCCGGCGAAGTGGTGACGGCGCCCGGGGAGTTCATGCTGGTGTGTTCGTACAACCCCGCATATCGCAGCTCGCTCAAGGAGCTCAAACCGTCGTTCCGCCAACGGTTCGTCACGCTCGCGATGACATACCTGCCGCCCGAGCGCGAGGCCGAAGTGATTGTCGCCGAAGCCGGCGTTCCGCCGGCCACGGCTCGGCGCCTGGTCGACTGCGCGGTCGCGATCCGCACCGCCGACGAAGCATTTCACTTCGAGCCGCCGTCGACCAGGGTGTTGGTCACGGCGGGTCACCTGATCACCGCCGGCGCAACCGAACTGGATGCGGCCGAAGCGTGCATACTCGCGCCGCTGAGCACCGACGGCGCGGTCACCGACGGTCTACGCGAAGTCGCGGCGGCCAGCCTGGCCACCACCGACGCCCCGGGTGCACGGCCCTAGGAAAGGAGCTGACGGCATGGACCGACAGGAGGAGAAGCGCAAGAGGGCGCTGATCGTCTTCCAGATCTTCATCTACGGCTACCTGCTGGTGATGTTCGGCATTCAGCTGTACATGTCGTTCGCCCGTGGGTGGTGGGACTTGTGAAACCTGTTGTCGAGCAACCAGTTAGCTCGGCCGGCCTGGACGATCACCACGATGAGTCCCACCGGGCGCAGCGCCGCGCCGACAAGTGGATGATCGTCGGCGCCGCGTTGATGGGCATGTGGGCCCCCGGTCTGGTCGGATTTCCCATCTTCATGCGCGGGGTGTGGCTGCAGCGGCAAGCGCTGCGCGCGGGCCTGTCCGTCCGGCCCATGATCGTGACCCTGATCGGTTATCTGGTCCTGATCGACGGCATGCTCAACAGCCTCGGCTGGGCCCTGGACCTGGTCGCCAACCACACGCTGATCAATCGGGTTCTGATGGTCGGGTGGGGCAACATGTTTGATGCCGGCTACTTTTGGCATTACAACCAACTCTGGGTCGGCGGTGCGGCGGGGCCGGGCGAGAAGGCCTATGTGGCCGGCTTGATCCTCACGGTGTTCTCCATGCGGGTGGCCGCTGCGATCGGGTTCCTGCAAATGAAGCGGTGGGGCCATCAGTGGATGGTGGTCACCTGCTGGATGGGCGTGGTGATCTGGTGCGCCTACGTGTTCAACATGACCATGTTCGCCGACGTGCGTTACGCCGGCGTCGTATTCCCCGTCGTCGGCTGGTGGCTCTACGACATCTTTTACATCACCCCCTTCCTCGCCATCCCCTATCTGCACACCGTCAACCGAGAGATCTTCACCGACTAGCTCAAGGAGCGCCTGCGATGACCGCCACATCCGAAGAACAGCAACCGGCTACGGATCTCGAGCCGGGGACCACGCCGTACTACGCGCGCATGCACAAATGGATCAAGCGCGCCGTCTTGGTGTGCCTGGTGGCACTGGTCATCGAAGGCGCTTTCACGTTGCCGTTCATGGCGGTCTATTACGGTTACCCCACGCTCAGCCTCACCCAGATCTGCAGCGAGCTGCTCAAGATTCGCTACTCGAACGACACCCTGGAATGCAAGTATCCGTACCCGCCGTTCGGGCCGCCGGAGGGCGCCGAGGGGAAGGCCACCGCGCAGGACGTCTGGGGCATCCAGCCGATACCGAAGTATCACCGGCTCGGGTTCCGCGAACTCGTCAAGATCCACAACGACCGGATCGCCCGCCAGGAGGCTCAACGGCATTCGGCGCACCCGTGACCTACCGGGTGGTGCAATGGACGACCGGCAACGTCGGCAAGAGTTCGGTCCGGGCGATCGCCGCCAACCCCGCGCTGGAACTCGTCGGATGTTACGCCTGGTCGCCCGAAAAGGCCGGCCGCGATGTGGGCGAGCTGTGCGGGATCGAACCGCTCAATGTGAAGGCCACCAACGACATCGAGGCGCTGCTCGCGCTGAAACCCGACTGCGTGGTCTACAACCCGATGTTCGCCGACGTCGACGAATTGGTCCGCATCCTCGCTGCGGGCGTCAACGTCGTTGGCACGGCCGGGTTCGTCACCGGCCACTTCCTCGGCGCGGGCCGCGATCGCATCGCCGAGGCCTGCCGGCGGGGCGGATCGACCATCTTCGGCAGCGGCATCAACCCGGGATTCGTCCAACTGTTCGCGATCGTGTCGGCGGGGCTCTCGGATCGAGTCGACAAGGTTTCCATGCTGGAATCCGTTGACACGACGGTCTACAACTCTCCGGCCACCGAAATACCCATGGGCTTCGGGTATCCCGTCGACCAGCCCGATCTTCCGGGCATCACGGCGAAGGGGTCGGGTGTCTTCCGGGACGGCGTGCTGCTGGTCGCCGAAGCTCTGGGCGCCGAACTCGACGACGTGCGCTGCGAAGTCGAATACGCCCGGACCACCGAAGACCTGCATCTTCCCGGCGACTGGACGATCGCAAAGGGGTGCGTCGCCGGCGTGGACGTCCGGTGGAAGGGGATCGTCGGCGACCGCGAGGTCATCGAGATCCGTGGGCGCTGGCGCAAGGGCCAAACATTGGATCCCGATTGGCCGCTGGATATGGGCTACACCATCGAGGTCCACGGGCGACCGACCATCAAGACAACGCTGAGTTTCCTTCCACCGCCGGACTTTCAGGGCGATACGTTGGACGACTACATCATGCTGGGTCTCACCATCACCGCCATGCCGGCGATCACCGCGATACCCGCCGTCGTCGCCGCCCCGCCCGGCATCGCCACCTACAACGACCTACCGCTGCTCCTGCCGCGCGGAGTGCTGGCACGCAACTGAGAGGACGTGAGTGAAATGACCGCGACAACCGGTGCGCCCAGCGTCTTCGAGGCCGGGCTCCCAACGCTCGAATACGACCTCACCGAATCGCCGCACGAGGTCTACCCCCGCATCCGGGCCGCGCAGCGGCAAGGCCCGATCGCCATCGGCCCGATCGGACCCGAAGTCCTGTCCTACGAGCTGGCCCGCAGCATCATGCGCGACACCCGGTTCGTGATTCCCCCCGGGTTGCATCTGACGGCGCAAGGCGTGACCTCAGGTCCGCTCTGGGACAGGGTCGTCGGCAGCATCATCTGCGCCGAGGGCGCCGAACATCATCGCCTGCGAAGCCTGGTGTCGAGGGCCTTCACACCGCGGGCCACCGCGCGGTTGCACAACACCATCGGCGAAGTCGTCAACGAACTCGTCGATGGCGTCGCCGGCGCCGGCCGCTGTGACGTTGTCACCGACATCGCCCGGCAGTACCCGATCCCCATCATCTGCGCACTGCTGGGCGCTCCCCGCGGCAGCTGGGAACAGTTCTCCCACTGGGCCGAAACGATCTTCAAGATGGTGAACTTCTCGGTGAACCTCGTCGACGAAATGCCCGTGGTCCTGCAAGGCTGGGCCGAGCTCGACGCCTATGTCGATGCCATGGTGGCCGAGCGACGACACCGCCTGACGGACGACCTACTCTCCGATCTCATCCGCGCCGAGGACCCGACTCGTCGAGGCGACCGGCTCACCGCGGACGAACTTCGGATGACCGTGGCCGGACTGTTGCTGGCCGGAACGGACACCACCCGCAACCAGCTGGCCGCCTCGATGCAGGTACTCCTCGATCACCCCGAGCAGTGGGCGATGTTGAGCGCGCACCCCGAACTCGCCGCGCCCGCGGTCGAGGAGAGCATGCGCCACTCCCCCGCGGTGTGCAACACGATCCGCACGGTGCACGAGGACGTGGAATTGGGCGGCTACACGTTTCCCGCCGGCACCCACATTCTGGTGAATTCTTTTGCCGCCAATCGTGATCCGGCCATCTATCCCGATCCGGACCGCTTCGACATCACCCGCACGGAGGCACCGGCCGTGCTCACGTTCGGCGGCGGCGTCCACTATTGCCTGGGCGCCAACCTGGCGAGGCTGGAGCTGGCCGAAGGTTTGCGGATTTTGGCGCAGCGGCTGCCGGACGCCCACCGCGTCGGACCGGCCCCGTGGAAGCCGATGCTCGGCATGAGCGGTCCGACAAGCCTTCTCGTGGAGTTCTCCCGGCCGATCACCATCTCGCGAGCACCGCTGGAGGTCACCGATGAATGACTCGTCGCCGCGCCTGCATCACGTCGTCTTCGCCGTCGCGCGCGAGCGACATGACGCCGTGGGTCAGCTGTTCACGGAGCTGGGCTTCAGCTTCGACGAGATCAGCCTGGACGAACTGGGGCTCCGGGTGCTCCTGGATTGGAACCGGGGAATCGAGCTGATCAGCCCGCACCCCGCCTCCACCGCCGGGGTGGCCGCCTCGGTGGCCGAGTTCCTGGCGAGCCACGGCGACGGCGTCTACACGGTGGTGCTGCAGGTCGAAGGGGCGTCGCAAGCCGACGCAGTCGCCAAGCGTTATGGCTCCATCACCCGCTTTCGGCAAGGCTTCGAGGGCGAGGGCAATTACCTGGAGGAAATCGACCTTTCGGTGTGCGGCCTGCCGCTGACCTTCCTGTCGACCAACCTGCCCTGAGGCGCCGGCTCAGCCGGTTAGCGGTTGATCCACTTCCAGCACCCGGATCTCGCCCGACGCGCCGTCGACCTCGACGAGTGCGCCGGGCGGCAGCGACTTGGTGGCTCCCTGCACGTCCACCACGCAAGGGAACCCGAATTCGCGGGCCACCACAGCGGCATGCGACATCGGGCCGCCGAGTTCGGTCACCACCGCCGCGGCGTAGCAGAACGCCGCGGTGTATCCGACGTCGGTGACCTCGGCGACCAGTATCTCGCCCGGTTCCAGGTCGTCGATGGTCTCGGGCCGCACGATCCGCACCCGGCCGCGAACCTTGCCGCCGCACACCCCGACCCCGCGCAGGGTGTCGCCGCTGGCGAGAACCGCCGTGGCGGTTGTGGTCGGTTGCCAGCTGCCGCTGAACACCGTCGGCGGGACCACGCCGGCCAGCCGGCGTTGCTCGGCACGGCGCCGGGCCACCAACGCGCCGACATCCGCCGGCAGCGCATCGAGTTCGTCGACGAGGAGATAGAACACGTCATCGGCGGTTTCGACCATTTGGGCCTGAACCAACCGGCGCCCGTACTCGCGCATCAGGTTGCGCAGCACCCAGTTGGCCCGCACCACTTTGTCGCGACGGACTTCGCGGTCGCGGAGCTGGCGCGCCGCCAGCTGCGCAATGGGCCTGGCGTGCAACGGAATTCGGGCGTGCTGCGGCTGAGGCGTTTCAGGCGCGCTCATCGCCCTGGTCACCATCCGGACGAGCAACTCGGGATCGTCGGCGTAGCTGATGGACAGCATCTCGAGTTCGGCCGGGCCGCGATGCCCGATCAGCGCCAGCTCGGCCAGCACGGCGGCGTGAAACTCCGGGGCCTCCACCGCAAGCTTGCCCAGCCGCTCCCCCGGTTCGGCAAGCAGCGCCGTCACTTTCGGGTCGCGCCGCGCCGCGACCACCAATCGCTGCATGGCCTCGACCGATCGGGCACTGACCAATTCCGGCCCCGCCGGCGCGGCGGTGTCACGCCCGCACAGACCGCGCAGCAGGACGTTGAACGCGGCACACAGCATGAACGACGCCGAGGCCAGCACCCAGCCGTGGACCACATCGTCGCGCGCCAGCGAGATCAGGCTGAGCAGCCGGCGATCGTCCAACCTGGTGATGTCGTCGGCCAGGCGCTCCAGGCGATCGACATCGGCCACGAATTCGTGGGTGTCCCTGGACGAGCCGGCGGACAACCCGATGAGGTTGACGCCGAAGACCCCGATGTTCCGAACGGTCCGCAGTTGTCGTCGGGTGCGGCTGGTTTCGGAGCGTGGACGTTCGTCCCCGAAGATCGGCAGCGACGCCATGCTGGGGCCGAAGAATCCGCTGTTGCTGACGATCGTCGCGGGTTTGGCAAAGGGCACGGTTTCGGCCATGAAGTGCGCGGAGGTGATTGCGCCGTAGAGTCGATTGGCGAACACCGCGACCGTGCGCATCGCGATCTCGCGCTGGATGATGCCGCCGGGGCGCAGCCGCTCGGCTATGGCCACGCCGCCGGCGCGCAGCCCGCGCACGGTCACCGAGGCCGACGCCGGCGAGAACGGGCCGGGCAGTGCCTCCGACAAGTTGGTCGCCAGAAACGTCGGAAAGCGCGGGTCGATCGGGGTGTCGAACTCCCCGTTATCCCCCGGTGGGCCGGCCCATTCGGGCTTCACGCCGTCTTCGCTCGGCGCGTCGACAGCGGGCAGGTCCGCGATGAAGGTCATGCGCCACGGCAGCGATATCACCCGCCTGCCCAGCGTGATCCGACCGCGTACCGCGAGCGCGAAATCCTCTACGCACTCGGCGGAGTTCCACGCCGGGCGAAAGTCCCACTGCTCGCGCAACCGCGCGGTATCCATGAACGGGGCGCCGCGCACCAGCTTCAGCCCGGCCGATTCAACGCCGAACGGCACGATCGGGCGTCCGAGTGCCGCGGCGACGCGCCGGAAGGTCAGTTCACCGGGAGCTGCGAGATTGACCGCGCCGCTGCCGATTTCGCCGTCCACGATTGCCCGGCAGAATAACCGGAGCGCGTCGTCGAGGTGGACGACCTGCATGAGTCGGTCGACCGTCCCATCGGGGAAGGCCGGCAGCGCCAGCAGCCGGCGCACCCAGTTGTCGACGCCCCGGCCGAGAATCAGCGCGGAACGGACCGTGACCCATTCCAGACCCGATTCCTCGAGCATCCGTTCGGCCCGCGCCTTGTCTTCGCCGTCGGCGCCGACCGGCGCTTTCAGGTCGTGCTCGGTCTTCGGCGCGTCGCCGCCGCCATAAACGCGCGGCGACGACGCGAAAACGATTCTCCTGGCCCCGGTCTCGGCCGCCGCCGCCAGGACGTTGCGGGTGCCGTCGACGTTGACTTGCCGCCCGGCCCGATCGTCGTGCGCCCAAGCGAAGTGAGCGACGACCTCCGCACCGGCCAGCGCGCGGTTGACCACCGCGGCGTCCCGGACGTCGGCGGCGACCAATCCGGCTGCGCTCGGCCAGCTTTCAGGCCGATGGCGGGCGATTCCGATGACGTCGTGGCCCTCGCTGAGCAGGCGGGACGTGAGGCCCCGGCCGAGCACGCCGCCGGCCCCGGTGACGGCGATCCTCACTGGCTACCCTTGCCCAGGCTCATGGCTATTCGTCGTCGTCCATCAGCGCCGCGTTGAGGAGATCCTCGAGGTCCATGTCCGCGATGTCCTTCTCCGAGGTCGCGGCGTCGGCCGGTGCCTGTTTGTCGACACGACCGCCGTCGGCTTCGTTCGCCAACGCGAGCAACAGCTCCAGCACCCCGGCCTGTCGCAGGCGCTTGACCGGAATGGACCCCACGGCGCGCTGAATCTCCGCCTCCCCCGGCGCGGCGGCCGGACCCCGTTGCTCGGCCGTGCCGACGAGTTCGGAGTGCATGTAACCGGCCAGCGCGGCGGAGTTCGGGTAGTCGAAGATCAGCGTGGGCGACAGCGCCAGGCCGGTGGCGGATTTGAGGCGGTTGCGCATCTCGACTGCGGTGAGCGAATCGAAGCCCAGCTCCTGGAACGCGCGGTCCGGGTCGATGGACTCGGGGCTGGAGCTGCCGAGCACGGTGGCGATGTTGGCCCGCACCAGGTCCAGCAGCACCGCCTGCTGCTCGTCCTCGGGCAGTCCTTCGAGGCGTTGCAGCAGAGCCGATTTCGATTTCGCCGCGGCGAGCGAATCGTCGACCTGGCGCCGGGTCGGTGCGTTGATCAGATCGACGAACATCGGCGGCAACGTCCCGTTGTCGAACTTGACCCGCAGGGCGGCGAGGTCGATGTGGGCGGGCAACAGGAACGGCTCGTCGACGATGAGCGCGGTGTCCATGAGTTCCAGCGCCTCGTCGGAGGACATCGCGACAATGCCGTCGCGGCCGAAGCGGGCGCGATCGGCCGCCCCGAGCGCACCGGTCATGGCGCTGGCCTGATCCCACAGGCCCCAGGCCAGCGACATCGCCGGCAGGCCATGCATCCGCCGGTGCACGGCCAGCCCGTCCAGGAACGAGTTTGCCGCCGCGTAGTTGGCCTGGCCCGACGCTCCCGCCAGCCCCGCCATCGACGAGAACATCACGAACGCAGAGATATCCAGGTCGCGGGTCAGCTCGTGCAGGTTCCACGCCGCGTCGACCTTGGCCCGCAACACCGCCTCCACCCGTTCGGGGGTGAGCGAGGAAATCACCGCGTCGTCGAGCACACCGGCCGCGTGGATCACCCCCGAAAGCGGCCGGTGCACCGGGATATCGGCAATCACCTTCGCCAGCGCCTCGCCGTCGGCGGCATCGCAGGCCACCACGTGCACCTCGGCACCGGCGGCCGTCAGCTCGGTCGTCAACTCCGCGGCGCCCGGCGCGTCCAGGCCGCGCCGGCTCACCAACACCAAGTTGCGCGCGTCGTGGTGGCTCACCACGTGGCGGGCCAACGCCGAACCCGCCATTCCCGTGGCCCCGGTGATCAACACCGTGCCGGCCCCCAGGGCACCACCTGGCGCAGTAGGCACAGTCATCACGACCTTGCCCACGTGGCGGGCCTGGCTCAGATACCGCAGCGCCGCCGCCGCCCGTCGTACGTCAAACCTGGTCACCGGCAACGGCCGCAGCACGTCATCGGCGAACAACGCGGTCAGCTCGTCGAGGATCTGGGCGATGCGGTCCGGGCCGGCCTCGAACAGATCGAAGGCGCGGTAGCGCACCCCCGGGTGCGCCTCGGCGACCGCCTCGGGTGCGCGCATGTCGGTCTTGCCCATCTCCAGGAACACGCCGCCCGGGGCGACGAGGCGCAGGGAGGCATCGACGAAGTCGCCGGACAGCGAGTCCAGCACGAGGTCCACGCCACGCCCGCCGGTGACGGCGCGGAACTTGTCCTCGAATTCCAGGCTGCGGGAGTCCGAGATGTGGTCGTCGTCAAAGCCCATGGCCCGCAGGGTGTCCCACTTGCCGCGGCTGGCGGTGGCGAAGACCTCCAGGCCGAGGTGGCGGGCCAACTGCACCGCGGCCATCCCCACGCCGCCGGCGGCGGCGTGCACCAGCACCCGCTGGCCGCGCTTGGCCGCGGCCAGATCAACCAGGGCATAGAAGGCGGTGGCGAAAACCACCGTGGTCGTCGCGGCGGCCGTGTGCGACCAGCCGACCGGCATCTTGGCCAGCAGCCGGTGGTCGGTCCTGGCGATCGTGCCCGTGCCATCGGGGAACAGTCCCATGACGCGGTCACCGACCGCGAAACGTCCATCCTCCGAGGCGGTTTCGATGACGACGCCGGAGGCCTCGATGCCCATGACGGCGTCGGGGTCGGGATACAACCCGAGCGCGATCATCACGTCGCGGAAGTTCGCGGCCAGGGCCGAGACCGCGACCCGGACCTGTCCCGGCGCCAGCGGGGCGTCGGCGTCGGGAATGCGCTCCAGCCGTAGATTCTCGAACGTGCCGGGGCTGCTCATGCCGAGCCGCCACGGCTCGTCACCCGGCGGCACCAGCAGGCCGCCGACGGCGCGACTGCCATGCACCCGGGCGGTGTATACCGCCCCGCCGCGCAGCAATACCTGCGGCTCGCCGACCGACAGAGCCGCGGCGACCGACTCCTCGTCCAGGGCGCCGTCGGTGTCCACCAGCACGATCCGGCCGGGGTGTTCGGTCTGCGCCGAGCGCACCAGTCCCCACACCGCCGCGCCCGCCAGGTCGGTGACGTCCTCCCCCGGCAACGCCATCGCGCCGCGGGTCGCCACCACCAAGGTGCCCGCCCCGTCGCGGGCCAGCCAGGACTGCAGCACCGGCAGCACCGCACGCGTGGCCGCGTAGACGTCGGCGACGACGTCGGTCGCCACCGGCACCGACTCGAACACGACCGCCGACGGTTGTGCTTCGAAGTTGTCCGATTCCGTTGCGCCCCAGAGCGAGATCGAGACCGGCTGCACCGAGGTCGACCGTTGCGCCGACCAGATGACCTCGAAGAGGCGGTCGGGGCCCGAGCTGGACACCGCCGCCAGCAGCTGCTGATCGGTCACGGGTCGGGCCACCATCGACGCCACCGAGAGCACGGGCAGGCCCAGCCCGTCGGCGAGTTCGATCGACACGGCCGACTCACTCACCGGCACGATCCGCGCCCGCACCGCCGTCGCGCCCGCGGCGTGCAGGGAGACCTGCTGCCAGGAGAACGGCACCAGCATCGAACCTTCGGGGAGCTCGTCGCCGCCCGACGCCAAGATCACCGCGTGCAGCGCGGCATCGAGCATCGCCGGGTGGACGCCGAATCCGGCGGCGGACACCCCCGCGTCGGCGGGCAGGGTCACTTCCGCGAACACCTCGTCGCCGCGGCGCCACATGGAGGTGAGGCCACGGAACGCGGGCCCGTACCCATACCCGCGCTCGGCCAGCAGCTGATAGCCGTCGCCGATGTCCACCGGGGCGGCACCCAACGGCGGCCACGCCGACAGGTCGGCGCTCGGCTGCACCGACCCGGGCCGCAGCACACCCTCGGCGTGCAACGACCAACCCGCACCCGCATCGCCACGCGAGAACACCGACACCGCGCGGGCACCCGAGTCATCGGCGCCGCCGACCACGACCTGGACCGCAACCGAGCCCGAGTCCGGAAGCACCAGCGGCGCAGCCAGATTCAGTTCGTCGACAATTCCGCAGCCCACCTCGTCGCCGGCGCGGATGGCCAGCTCGACGAATCCCGCGCCGGGGAACAGCACCACGCCGCCGACGGCGTGGTCGGCCAACCAGCCCTGTGCGCCGGGCGACAACCGGCCGGTCAGCACCACTCCACCGGATGCCGGCAGCTCGACCACCGCGCCGAGCAGCGCGTGCTCGCCGGGCGCCAGGCCCAGCCCCGCGGCGTCAACCGTCGCGCCGTCACCGGAGAGCCAGAACCTGCGGCGCTCGAAGGCATAGGTGGGCAGCTCCACGAAATGGGCGTCGCCGACCACGGCGCGCCAATCTACGTCCATCCCGGCTACGAACCCCTGCGCGACCGCGTTGGTCAGCGTCACCGGCTCCGGGCGGTCCTTGCGCAGCGCCGACATGGTGATCACCGGCGCGTCCGGAAGCGTCTCCTCGATCGAAGCCGTGAGTCCACCGCCGGGGCCGACCTCGAAGAAGCGGTTGCCACTGGCCGCGTGCACGTAGCGGACGCTGTCGGCGAACCGCACCGCTTCGCGAATGTGCCGCTTCCAGTAGGCGGGCGAGGCGAAATCGTCGGCCGCCAGCTGCCCGGTCACGTTCGACACGATCGGTATCGTCGGTTTGCCGACCGCGAGCCCGGCGGCGACCGTGCCGAACTCGTCGATCATCGGTTCAATCAGCGGCGAGTGGAACGCGTGCGACACCGCCAACCGATGGACGCGGCGGCCGTCGGCGCGGAGTTGGTCCGCGATCGCGCTCACTGCGTCCTCGGCGCCCGAAATGACCACGGACGCAGGCCCGTTGACCGCGGCTATGCCGACCTCTGGCACGAGCAGCGGGCGCACTTCCTCCTCGGTGGCCTGCACGGCGACCATCGCCCCGCCCTCGGGCAGGGCTTGCATGAAGCGGCCCCGGGCGGCGACCAACACCGCCGCATTCTGTAGCGACAGGACGCCGGCGACGTGCGCGGCGGCCAGCTCCCCGATCGAGTGGCCGAGCACGAAGTCGGGGCGAATGCCCCAGGATTCGAGCAGCCGGAACAGGGCGACTTCCACCGCGAACAACGCCGGCTGCGCGAATTCGGTGGTGTTCAGGACGTTTTCGTCGGCTCCCCACATGACGTCGCGCAGGGGCCGCAACAGATGCCGGTCCAGCTCCGCCACGACGCTGTCGAACGCCTCGGCGAACACTGGGTACGCGCCGTGCAAACCCCTTCCCATACCGAGCATTTGGGCGCCCTGGCCGGGGAAGACGAAGACGGTCTTGCCGCCGGGCGTCGCCGTCCCCTGAACGACCGAAACGACTTGACCGGTCGCCACCTCGTCCAGGCCCGCCATCAGCTGCCCGCGGTCGCCACCGACGACCACGGCCCGATGTTCGAAGTGGGAGCGGCCCGCCAGCGACCATGCCACATCGGCGATGTCGAGCTCGCCGTGCCCGCGCAGGTGCGCGGCCAGCCGATGGGCTTGAGAGCTCAACGCGGGCAGCGACTTTGCCGAGACCGCCCACGGCAACACCGGCGGCCGCTCACGGTCGGCGGCGGGTGCGTCCTGGACGGGTGCGGCCTCGATGATGACGTGGGCATTGGTGCCGCTGATTCCGAACGACGACACGCCGGCGCGGCGCGGGCGAATAGCCGGCCAGGCCCGGTGTTCGGTCAGCAGCGACACCGATCCCGCCGACCAGTCGACGTGCGGGCTGGGCTCGTCGACGTGCAGGGTGGCCGGCAGTAGGTCGTGGCGCATCGCCAGCACCATCTTGATGACACCGGCCACGCCTGCGGCGGCCTGGGTGTGACCCATGTTCGACTTGATCGATCCCAACAGCAGCGGCTCGGCGCGGTCCTGCCCGTAGGTGGCCAGCAACGCCTGGGCCTCGATGGGATCACCCAACGTGGTGCCCGTGCCGTGGCCCTCGACCGCGTCGACCTCGGCCGCGGACAACCCGGCGTTGGCCAGCGCCGCACGGACCACACGTTGCTGGGACGGGCCGTTGGGGGCGGTCAGGCCGTTGGATGCGCCGTCGGAGTTGATCGCCGAACCGCGCACCACCGCCAGCACCGGGTGGCCCAGTCGCTGCGCGTCCGACAGGCGTTCCAGGACAAGCATTCCGCCGCCCTCGGAGAACCCGGTGCCATCGGCTGCCCCCGCGTACGCCTTGCACCGGCCATCGGCGGACAACCCCCGCATGCGGCTGAACTCCACGAAGATGTCGGGTGTGGCGTTGACGGTGACGCCACCCGCAAGCGCCAGGTCGCACTCGCCCGAGCGCAGCGACTGCGCCGCCATGTGCAGCGCCACCAACGACGACGAGCACGCCGTGTCGACCGACACCGCGGGGCCCTCCAGCCCCAGCACGTATGACACCCGTCCCGACGCCACGCTCGACGACTGCCCGGTCAGGCGGAAGCCCTCGGCGGCCGGGGCGGCCCCCATGCCGTAGCCCTGGGTGTACACGCCGGCGAACATTCCGGTCGCGCTGCCCCGCAACGCGGCGGGGTCAATTCCGGCCCGCTCCAACGCTTCCCAGGACAGCTCCAGGAACATCCGCTGCTGCGGGTCCATCGCCAGCGCCTCGCTGGGCGCGATGCCGAAGAACGCCGGGTCGAAGTCCGCGACGCCGTCCACAAAGCCGCCGGTGCGGGTGTAGCAGGTGCCCGGGACGTCGGGATCCGGGCTGTAGATGCCGGCCAGGTCCCAGCCGCGGTCGGTGGGGAACTCCGAGAGCACGTCGCGGCGATCGACAAGCATCTGCCACAGGTCGTCGGGGGAATTCACCCCGCCCGGATAGTGGCAAGACATGCCGACGATCACGATCGGGTCGTCGCCGACCTGGCGGGCGATCGGGGCGGGCGCAATCTCCTGCGGCACCCCGGCGAGTTCGCCGCGGATGTAGCCCGCCAGGCTGTTGGGCGTCGGGTAGTCGAAGATGAGGGTGGGTGAAAGCGCAAGACCAGTGGCGGTTTTCAGCCGGTTGCGCATTTCGACCGCGGTCAGCGAGTCGAAGCCCAGGTCCTGGAACGCCTTGTCCGGGTCGATCGCCTCCGGCGTGGTGTTGCCCAAGACGGTGGCGATATGCGAGCGCACCAGGCCCAGCAGCACGGCCTGCTGTTCGGCCTCGGGCAGCCCGTGCAGACGGTGGGCCAGAGCCGATTTCGACTTGGCGGCCGCGAGCGAGTCGTCGACCTGGCGCCGCGCGGGCGCGTTGACCAGGTCGGCGAACATGGGTGGCACCGCGGCGGCGTGCGCGCGCAGCGCGTTCAGGTCGATGCGGGCGGGGGCCAGGAACGGCTCGTCGAGGATCACCGCGGTGTCGAACAATTCCATCGCCTCGTCCGACGACAACGCCAGGATGCCGTCGCGACCCAGCCGCGCGAGGTCGGCGGCGTCCAACCCACCGGTCATCGCGCTGGCCTGATCCCACAGCCCCCATCCCAGCGAGATGGCCGGCAGCCCGTGGGCCCGCCGGTGCGCGGCGAGTCCGTCGAGGAAGGAGTTGGCCGCCGCATAGTTGGCTTGCCCCGACGACCCGACGAGGCCGGCCATCGACGAGAACATGACGAACACCGAAAGGTCGAGACCGCGGGTGAGCTCGTGCAGGTTCCAGGCGGCATTCACTTTGGCGCGCAACACCGCATCCACGCGTTCCGGAGTCAACGAGGTGACGACCGCGTCTTCGAGGACGCCGGCGGCATGGATGACCCCGGTCAGCGGGTGGCTCACCGGTATCTCGGCGAGCACGGCGGCCAGCGCCTCCCGGTCGGCGGCGTCGCACGCGACCACCCGCGTCCGGGCGCCGGCGCGCTCCAACTCGGCGACCAACTCGGCCGACCCGGCCGCGGCGGAACCGCTGCGGCTCAGCAACACCAGGTTCTGCACCCCGTGTTCGGTCACCAGGTGCCGGGCGAGCGTCGAACCCGCCATTCCGGTCCCGCCGGTGATCAGCAGGGTGCCCGCGGTCCACGGGACGGGAAGCGTCATGACTACCTTGCCGATGTGGCGGGCCTGGCTCAGGTATCGCAACGCCGCCCGAGCGCGCCGAATGTCGAAGGTGGTCACCGGCAGTGGCCGCAGCACGCCGGCGTCGAAAAGACCGGCCAGCTCGATCATCCACTGGTGCATCCGCGGCCGGCCGGGCTCGAAGAGGTCGAAGGCGCGGTAGCGCACGCCCGGATACTCCTGCGCGATCACACCGGGATCGCGGATGTCGGTCTTGCCCATCTCCAGGAACATGCCGCCGGGGGCCACCAGCCGCAGCGAGGCATCCACGAAATCGCCTGCCAGCGAATCCAGCACCACGTCCATGCCGCGGCCACCGGTCACCGCGCGGAATTTGTCCTCGAATTCCAGGCTGCGGGAATCCGAGATGTGGTCGTCGTCGAAACCCATGGCTCGCAACGTGTCCCACTTGCCCCGGCTGGCCGTCGCGAAGATCTCGAGGCCTAGGTGCCGGCCCAACTGAACGGCGGCCATGCCCACGCCGCCGGCGGCGGCGTGCACCAGCACCCGCTGCCCCGGCTTGACCTGGGCCAGGTGCACGAAGGCCATGTACGCGGTGGTGAAGACGGCCGAGATGGCGGCGGCTTCGGCGTACGACCAATCAGCCGGCATCGGCTGCAGCAGCCGCACATCGCCGGCGACCAGCGTGCCGCTGCCGTCGGGGAAGAACCCGTACACCGAGTCGCCGACCGCGAAATCGGTGACGCCCGGGCCGACTTCGGTGACCACGCCGGCGCCCTCACCGCCGAGCAGCGCGTCGTGGGTGAACATGCCCAGGGTGATCATGATGTCGCGGAAGTTGGCGGCGATGGCGCGCAGCGCGACGCGGACCTGGCCCGGCTCCAACGGCGCGCCGGCGTTGGGAACCGGCTCCAGCCTTAGGTTTTCGAAGGTGCCGGCGCTGCTGATGCCCAGTCGCCAGGGTCCCTCGGCCGGGGGCACCAGAAGGTCGTCGGCTGCGCGGCTGGGCCGCACGCGTGGGGTGTAAAGCTGGCCGCCGCGCAACAGTACCTGCGGCTCGCCGGCCGCGATCACCGACGCCGCCGCCTGATCATCCAGCGGCACATCGGAATCCACCAGGACGATGCGGCCCGGGTGTTCCGTTTGCGCCGAGCGCACCAGGCCCCATACGGCAGAGCCAGCCAGGTCGCTGACGTCCTCGCCCGCCAATCCCACCGCGCCGCGGGTCGCAACGATCAACACCCCGGAGTCGCGCTCGGCCAACCAGGCTTGCACCGCGCTGAGCGCCTCGTGGGTGCGCTGGTAGCTCGCGGTGACGGGATCCTGTTCGGTGACAACGGATTCCACGATCTCGTAGGAGGGCGCCGGGTTGGTGGCGGCCGGGCCGGCCGAAGGCGTCCAGGCGACCTCAAAGAGTCGCTCGGGACCCGAGCTCGACACCGCCGCCCGCAGCTGGCGCTCGCTGACCGGACGGGCAACCATCGCGCCGACCGACAACACCGGCAAGCCCAGCCCGTCGGCGAGCTCGATCGAGATCGCGGTGGTGCCCCCGCCGCCCTGCCGGGCGGTGGGCGCGATCCGCGCCCGGACCGCGGTCGCGCCCGCGGCATGCAGCGAGACGTCCTGCCACGAGAACGGCAACATCACATCGACGGGCCGGCCCGCCGCCTGCTGGGCCATGATGACGGCGTGCATTGCCGCGTCGAGCAATGCCGGGTGGACGCCGAACCCGCTGACGCCTCCCGCCGCGTCCGGCAGCCGCACTTCGGCGAACACTTCGTCGCCGCGGATCCACGTCGCCGTCAGCCCCCGAAACGCCGGGCCGTAACCGTATCCGTGCGCCGCCAACTGGTCGTAGCCGTCGGCCAGGTCCACCGCGACCGCACCCTCGGGCGGCCACACCGACAGGTCGGCGGCGGCCTCGATCGACCGGGAGCTCAGCATGCCTTCGGCGTGGCATACCCATCCCGAACCGGCGTCGGCGCGGGAAAACACCGACACGGCGCGCCGGCCCGATTCGTCGCCGGCGCCGACAACCACCTGTACGGCAACCGAACTCGAGGCGGACAGCATCAGGGGCGCCTGCAGCGTCAACTCGTCCACCACCGGACAACCGACTTCGTCGCCGGCCCGGATCGCCAGCTCGACGAAGCCCGCGCCCGGGAACACCGCGGCACCGGAGACGGCGTGATCGGCCAGCCAGCCCTGCAGGCTCGGCGACAGCCGACCCGTCAGCAGCACCCCGTCCGAGGCCGGCAGCTCCACGACCGCGCTGAGCAAGGCGTGCTCGCTGGTCCCCAGGCCCAGACCCGCGGCGTCCGCCCCGATGCCCTCGCCGGACAGCCAAAACCTGCGCCGGTCAAAGGCGTACGTCGGCAGCTCCACGAAGCTCGCGCCGGCCAACACGCCGCGCCACCTCACGCTGACGCCCGCGGCGAACGCGACGGCGGCCGACGTCAGGAACCGCCCGAGTCCGCCGTCCTCGCGGCCCAGGGTGGGAACCACGATGGCCTCGGAGTCGCCGGCGGCGTTTTTCAGGCAGTCGGTGGCGGTGTCTTCGACACCGGCGATCAGCGCGGGATGCGGGCTGGACTCGATGAACGTGCGGTAGCCGTGCTCGCATGCGGCGCGCACCGCCTGGTCGAACTGCACGGTCTGCCGGATGTTGCGATACCAGTAGGCGGCGTCCAAACCGGCCGTGTCCAAACGATTTCCGGTGACCGTGGAGAAGAAGGCGATGCGCGAGGAACGCGGCTCGATACCGGCCAGGGCCTCGGCCAGCTCGTCACGGATGGCCTCGACCTCGACCGAGTGCGACGCGTAGTCCACGTCGATCCGTCGGGTGCGCAGCTCCAGGTCGGCGCAGAACCCGACGAGCTCGTCGAGGGCCGCCACGTCACCCGATACCACCACCGCGGAGCGGCCGTTGACGGCGGCGATGCTGACGCGATTGCCGTAGGGCGCCAACAGTTCCCGCGCGCGATCGGTGCTGCACGCGATCGACAGCATGCCCCCGGAGTGGGCCAGCGATCGCAGCAGTTGGCTGCGCAGCGTGACCACCCGGGCCGCATCGCGCAGCGATAAGGCGCCGGCGACATACGCCGCGGCGATCTCACCCTGCGAATGGCCGATCACCGCGTCCGGGCTAACCCCGACCGACTTCCACAGTTCGGCCAGCGAGACCATCACGGCGAACAGCACCGGCTGCACCACGTCCACGCGGTCCATACCCGGAGCCCCGGGTGCGCCGCGCAGGACGTCGATCAGCGACCAGTCGACGAATTCCGAGAACGCTTCGGCGCACGCATCGATCTGCTGGGCGAATATCGGTGCGGCGTCCAGCAATTCGACGCCCATGCCCAGCCACTGCGAACCCTGGCCGGGGAACACGAAGACGTTCTTGCCCGCCGGCACCGCGGAGCCCTGGATCACCGAACCGGAGAGGTCCGCCATCTCGGAGCCGGCCAATTCGTCCAGCCCGGCCAGCAATCGGTCCCGGTCGCCACCGACGACGACGGCCCGATGCTCGAAGGTCGCGCGGCCGGCCAGCGTCCAGGCCACGTCGGCGACCTCGAGCTTCTCGTGGCCGCGAATATGCGCGGCCAGCCGGGCGGCCTGAGACCTCAACGCCGACAACGACTTCGCCGACACCACCCACGGCACCACCGCCGGCTTCGGGCGGTCCTCCGGCGGCTCGGGCGCCGGCGCCGCCTCGACGATCACGTGCGCGTTGGTGCCGCTGATGCCGAACGACGACACGCCGGCCCTACGCGGCCGTTCGGCCGCCCAGGGTTGCGCCTCAGTCAGCAGTGCCACCGATCCCGCCGACCAATCCACGTGCGGGCTGGGCGCGTCGACATGCAATGTGGCAGGCAACATCTCGTGGCGCATGGCTTGGACCATCTTGATCACCCCGGCCACGCCGGCGGCGGCCTGGGTGTGACCCATGTTCGACTTGATCGAACCCAGCCACAGCGGCTCGGGGCGATCCTGGCCGTAGGTCGCCAACAGCGCCTGGGCCTCGATGGGGTCACCCAGCGTGGTGCCCGTGCCATGGCCCTCGACGACGTCGACGTCGGCCGGCGACAAGCCGGCGTTGGCCAGCGCCGCGCGCACCACCCGCTGCTGCGACGGACCGTTGGGCGCGGTCAACCCGTTCGACGCACCATCCTGGTTGACCGCCGAGCCGCGCACCACCGCCAGCACCGGATGGCCCAGCCGCCGCGCATCCGAGAGTCGTTCGACGACCAGCATCGCGCCGCCCTCCGACCAACCGACGCCGTCGGCCGCTCCGGCGTAGGCCTTGCAGCGGCCGTCCGGGGCCAGCCCGCGGTGGCGACTGAACTCGACGAACACGGTCGGGGTGGCGTTGACGGTCGCGCCCCCGGCAAGCGCCAGATCGCACTCGCCCGAGCGCAGCGACTGCACCGCCATGTGCAACGCCACCAGCGACGACGAGCAAGCGGTGTCCACCGAGACCGCCGGGCCCTCCAGCCCCAGCACGTACGACACCCGGCCCGAAGCGACGCTGGAGGTCATGCCGGTCAGGCGGTAGCCCTCGATCTCCTCGGCGAGCATGCCGTAGCCCTGGACGATGAGGCCGGCGAACACGCCGGTGGCGCTGCCCCGCAGGCCACTCGGATCGATCCCGGCCCGCTCCAGGGCCTCCCAGGACAGCTCCAGCAGCATCCGGTGCTGCGGATCCATGGCGAGCGCCTCGCTCGGCGCGATGCCGAAGAACGCCGGATCGAAGTCGGCGACACCGTCCACGAAACCGCCGGTCTGCGCGTACGTCTTGTGGCGGGCGTCGGGGTCCGGGTCGAAAAGGCTCGCCAGGTCCCAGCCGCGATCGGTGGGGAATTCGGTGATGACGTCGCGGCCGTCGGCGACCATCTGCCACAGGTCTTCTGGGGTCTCGACTCCGCCGGGGAACCGGCAGGACATGCCGACGATCGCGATCGGCTCGCTCGACCGCTCCAGCAGCGCACGGTTGGTGCGTTTCAGGCGCTCGACCTGGACCAGCGCTTTGCGCAGCGCTTCGGTCGCATGCTGGAGTTGATCCACCATCACTACCTCTCGCCTAACTTGGCCGTCAGCTGCCCCGATGCGACTCTCGCCGAGTCACGGAAATTGCTGCACGATGCGAAGTCGTGCTGCTCTCCGGCCCAAGAATGTCGCTGGTGAGTATGGCCAACTCCGACGGGATTTCAAAACGTCCGATGCTCCCGGCTGCTACAGGAGGACCGTCTTTGGCGCGCGCGACGCGCCGCTGCGCCCGCGGGTCTCGTGGCCTGCCCGGACCCGAGTGCACCGCGGTACAACTGACGCGCCGTCCATGGCGCGACTGTACCCGGCTGAGCATCGCTGGTGGTCAGAGCGGTCAGACACCCGCCCGGCGCCAGCCGTCGGCGGCCCGGGCGGCGCTGATCAGCACGTCGCACAATTCTCGCAGTTCGGTCGCTGGAGCCCCCTCTTCCAGGGCGGTGGCGACGTCTTCCGCGGCGCACCGCACCTGGTAGACCCGGTCCGACAGGTCGGCCGCGTCGTCGGCCGACAGCACGATCGCGTCGGCGGGTAGCGCCAGGCCGGCTCCGCCGCCGCCCCGCGTCAGCGAGGCGCGCTGTTCGTATGCCCGCTGCCGGCACGACTGCCGGCAGTACTGGCGGCGCCGTCCCATCCCGGCGTCGGACACGTCTCGACCGCACCAGCGGCACGGCTGCGGGTGGGTGCGACGGCTCACGCCTGCCGACTTTATCGGGATTGCGCGGCGATCCCGGTATCATTGAAGGCCGCGTCGCGTACGCCGGCGGCCCATCGCGGGAACTACGCGGAGCGCCGCAACGTTTGCCGAACGGACATACTTGCCCGACAGCTCAGAGGACCCAGAGGAGTAGCAACATGGCTGATCGCGTTCTTAGGGGCAGTCGCCTCGGAGCCGTGAGCTACGAGACCGACCGCAACCACGACCTCGCGCCGCGCCAGATCGCGCGGTACCGCACCGAGAACGGCGAGGAGTTCGAGGTCCCCTTCGCCGACGACGCCGAGATCCCCGGCACCTGGCTGTGCCGCAACGGCATGGAAGGCACCCTGATCGAGGGCGACCTGCCCGAGCCCAAGAAGGTGAAGCCGCCGCGCACGCACTGGGACATGTTGCTCGAGCGTCGCAGCGTCGAAGAACTCGAAGAGCTGCTCAAGGAGCGGCTCGAAATCATCCGCACCCGCCGCCGGGGCTGAGCCCGGCCGCTTAGGTGCGGTTGTCGGCGCGCTGGCTGCCGGCGCGGGTCCTGCGGCCCTCGATGCCCCAGCGGGTCACCTTGACCAGCGCCTCGCGGATGTTGGATCCGCTCATCTTGGAGACGCCGAGCTCGCGTTCGGTGAAGGTGATGGGCACCTCGGTGATGACGAACCCGCCGCAGACGGTGCGCCAGGTCAGGTCGATCTGGAAGCAGTAGCCCTTGGAATCGACCGCTTCGAGCCCGATCGCCTCGAGGACCTCGCGGCGGTAGGCGCGGTAACCGGCGGTGATGTCATGCACACCGATACCCAGCGCGAGCCGCGCATAGGTGTTGGCCGTCCACGACAGCGCCCAGCGCCGCCACGGCCAATTTCGCACCGCCCCGCCCTCCACGTAGCGGGAACCGATGGCCAGATCGGCTCCGGCGTCGACGGCGTCCAGCAGCAGGTGCAGCTGCTCGGGGGCGTGGCTGCCGTCGGCGTCCATTTCGACCAGCACCGAGTAGTCGCGGCTCAGCCCCCAGGCGAAGCCCGCCAGGTAGGCGGCGCCCAGCCCGTCCTTGGCGGTGCGGTGCATCACGTGGGTGCGACCGGCATCGGCGGCCGCAAGTTCCTCGGCGAGCTCGCCCGTGCCGTCGGGGCTGCTGTCGTCGACGATGAGCAGGTGCACGTGGGGGCAGGCGTCCTTCAGCCGCCGGTGGATCACCGGCAGGTTCTCCCGCTCGTTGTAGGTGGGGATGATCACCAGGACGCGTTCGCTGGGACGGCTCCCCGGGACCCGGGGCGCCGGCTGGCCGGTGGTCATGTAGCTCCTCTGTGTCGGCCGGAATGGCGCGACGGTCGTCGGCCGCCCTCGTGGGGCGGAGTGTAGTCACCGTCGGTGTCCGGCGGCGTCTGGTCCCCGCCCTCCTCGGGCGGACTGGCTGAGTCGGCCTCGTCGGGCGGGCTGTCGCCCGCGGGCGCACCGCCGTTCGGGGATTCGTCCGGGGCCTCGGACCTCTGACGAATGGGACGCGGGAACCATCTATTGTGCCGTATCCCGGCCAGGATGGCCGCTCCGGCCGCCGCGACCAGGAGCCACTGCAGCAGCGGGCCCCACCGCGTCGCCGGCGTCAGTTTGGTCTTCAGCCGCACCTGGATGTCCAGGTAGTCGGGCTGGAAGAAGTCCGTGCGCACCAGTTCGGCGCCGTCCGGCGCGATCACCGCGCTGATCCCCGTGGTGCCGGCGACCACCACGTATCGGTCGTGCTCGACCGCGCGCACCTTGGCGAATCCCAGCTGCTGTTCGCTCATCGTCTTGTTGAAGGTGGCGTTGTTGCTCGGCACGGCCAGCAACTGGGCACCGTTGAGCACCGCCTTGCGCGGGACCCGGTCGAAGATCACTTCCCAGCAGGTGGCCACCCCGACCGGCACCCCGGCGATGTGCACGACGTCGCTGCCCGGCCGGGGCACCATGTTCCCGGCGCGGTTGGCATAGCCGGAGAGATGCCGAAACAGCCAGGGCATCGGCAGGTATTCGCCGAACGGTTGCACGATCTCCTTGTCGTGCCGGTCCGCGGGGCCGGTCGACGGGTTCCACACGATCATCGTGTTGGTGTATTGCGGGTTGTCCGGTGGGCTGCCCGGCACTTCGGACACCGTGCCGATCAGGATCGGGGCGCCGATCGCGGTCGCAGCCTGCGATATCTCCAGCGCGGCGTCGACGTTGGCCAGCGGATCGATGTCCGACGAGTCTTCCGGCCAGATGACGAATTGCGGCTGCGGCGCCTGCCCGGAGCGCACGTCCTCCGCCAGCCGCAGCGTCTCGTGGACGTGGTTGTCGAGCACCGCCCGGCGTTGCGCGTTGAAGTCGAGGCCCAGTCGCGGCACATTGCCCTGCACCGCCGCGACGGTGACCGAGGGCTCGCCGCCCGACCCGGTGCCCGCGTGCCGCACCTGCGGCCAGACGATGACCGACGCGAACAACATCAGGCATATGCAGACGCCCGGCAGGACCACCGCCGGCGGTGCCGCATCGGCGTTCGGCGGTTCTTCGCCGCTTCGCGCCCGCCGGCCCGCGTGCCACCACTTCACGATCTCGATTGCGATGGCGGTCGCGCTGAAGCCGATCAGCACGATCGCCAGGGAGAGCAGCGCGGCGCCGCCAAGCTTTGCCAGCGGCAGGAAGGGGCCCTGGGCCTGGCCGAATGCCACCACGCCCCAAGGGAAGCCGCCGAACGGCAGGGTGGATTTCAGCCACTCCTGGGCGGTCCACACCAGGGCGAACCAGACGGGCCAGCCCGGCAACCCGCGCACCAGCACGGCGCACAGCCCGAACAGGGCGGGGAACAGCGCGCATGTCATCGCCAACACCGCCCAGGGCACGGCGCCGACGAGGGTGCTGATCCAGGGCAGCAGCGGCAGATAGAAGGCGAGCCCGAACAAGAACCCGTAGCCCAGACCGCCCGCCGGCGTGGTCGCGGGGTGTTTGAGCACCCAGGCCAGCAGCGCGGACGCGACGACCGCGGCCCACCACCAGTTCAGGGAGGGGAAGCTGGTGAACAGCAGCACACCGCCCGCGGTGGCGCACCCCAGCCGGGCCAGCCGCGGCCGCATGGCGGCCCGGACGGCGGGCAGCCGCGCGAGCACCGCCCCGCCCAGCCGGCCCGGCACGGCTTGCAGACGGGCCGCGGTCGGCCGGGCTCCGGCGTCGGAAGTGTCGGTTTCGGGCCGGGGCTCGACGGCGGCGGGCTCGTCGTCGCGTTCCGATTCCGCTTCGTCGCTGATCGGGTCGCTATCGCGAGTTGCGCCGAGATCGTCCACGGGGTCGTCGTCCCTAGCCATGGATGACAGCGCCCCGATGCACGGTCCGCCGGCACCGCGGCAAGGCGTCGGTCGGGCCCAGGCGGGGCAGGGCCGGCACCCGGGCGCGCGGGTCGGTCGACCAGCGCTGAACGGCGTCGCGGGGCGCGTGGACGTCCAGGGCCCCGGCGTCCCAGACGGCGTAGGAGGCCGGCGCGCCGGGCACCAGGGTCCCGGTCCTGCCGTCGTGCACCCCGCCGGCCCGCCAGCCGCCGCGGGTCGCGGCGGCGAAGGCGGCCCGCGCGGACACCGCGCTGCCGGGGGTGTGATGGTTGACCGCCGCGCGCACGCTCGCCCACGGGTCTAGGCCCGTTACCGGTGCGTCGGTACCTAGCGCGAGGGGCACGCCTTGGGATGCTAACAGCGCGAGCGGGTTGAGCTGACTGCCTCGCTCGGCGCCCAGACGCCGCGCGTACATGCCGTCGGCGCCGCCCCACAGCGCGTCGAAGTTGGGCTGCACGCTCGCGATGACGCCCCACTGCCCCAGGCGGTTGGCCTGCTCGGCGGTCACCATCTCGAGGTGCTCGACGCGGTGCCCGCACCGGGCGACGGCCACCGACCCGAGCCGCGCGACGACCCGTTCGAAGGCCGCGACCACCGCCGTGACGGCGGCGTCGCCGATGACATGAAAGCCCGCGGTCACCCGCGCCTCGGTGCACGCCCGCACGTGCGCCTCGATGAGGTCGGGGTCGAGGTAGCAGGTGCCGCGCCGGTCCTCGGCGTCGGCGTACGGCTCGTGCAGCCAGGCGGTGCGCGACCCGAGTGCGCCGTCGACGAAGAGGTCGCCGGCCAGCCCGCGGGCGCCGGTCTCCTCGATGAGCGCGCGCGCCCGCTCGGGGGTGGTCACCGCCTCGCCCCAATAGCCGGTCACCTCGACGCCGTGCTCCAGCGCCCGCAGCTGCAGCCAGTCGTCCAGCCCGCCGATCTCGGGTCCGGCGCATTCGTGCACCGCGACGACGCCGGCCGCCGCGGCCGCCCGCAGGGCGGCCCCACGGGCCTCCGCGAGTTGCTCGGGGGCCAGCAGGCCGCGCGCGACGGCGCGGACCAGGTGATGGGCGTCGCCGCTGAGCGGACCGTCGGGGCTGAAGCCCGGCGCCGCCGGCAGGTCGGCGGCCAGCCGGCGCAGTCCGGTCGAGGCCAGCGCGGAGTGGACGTCCACCCTGGACAAATAGGCGGGCCGGTCCCCGAGGACAGCGTCCAGGTCGGCGGTCGCGGGCGCGGCGTTCTCCGGCCACGACGATTCGTCCCACCCGTGTCCCCACACCGGCCGGCCGGGGTGGGCGACCGCGTAGTCGGCGACCATCTGGATGCACTGCGCGCGCGACCCCGCCGTGCGCAGGTCCAGCCCGCTCAGCGTCAGGCCGGTGGCGGTCAGGTGGATGTGGCTGTCGACGAAGCCGGGCGCCACGAAACCGCCGTCCAGGTCCTCGATGTCCGCCGCCGGGAACAGGCTGCGGCCGATGTCATCGCTGCCCAGCCACGCCACGACGCCGTCCCGCACCGCCATGGCGGTGGCGTCGGGATGGGTCGGGCTGTGCACCCGGCCGTTGACCAGCAGCGTGGTTGCAGTCACAGGGCAAAACTACGTGGGGCGGCGGGCGATGTTCAGTCCCAGCCGGGCCGTCCCGGGAATCCACCGCGCACCGGCTCGTTCGGCAGGGCGGGCGGTTTGAAATCCCGCACGTCCACCACCTCACCGTCGATGTAGTCGGCGCCCGCGGGGGCGCCGCCCTGGCGCGGGCCCGCGCCGAACAGCGTCGCGTCCGCGAGCAACGGCATCCGCCGCCGCAGCCCGCGCATCGCGACCGCCGCCAGTCCCGGGCCGACGGCCGAACGGACGGGCCGGACCAGCAGCAACAGCCCCAACGCCGTGGTGACCAGCCCGGGCACCAGCACCAGGAGTGCGGCCAGGGCGAAGAGCGCGCCGTCGCTCGCCGCGGTGCGGGGAGCGGCCAGGCCGGATCGCAGGTGAGCGATCTGGCGTAGGACGCGCGATCCCATCATCGGCACCATCAGGCCCCAGCCGAGCAGGAAGGCGCCCAGCAACGCCAGCACAGTCCAGCCCCATCCGATCGCCGAAGCCAGGGCGATGCTCGCCGCCAGCTCCACGACGGCGTAGATGACAAACAGCCGTGACAGCATGTCTGGCCAACGTCCGCCGACCGCGTCGAAGTTCCCATGGTGATGTCCGGGTCGATTGCAGTTAGATGACGCTATGACCACGATTGAGATCGACACGCCCGAAGGACCGATCGACGCGCTGCTGGACCTGCCCTCGGGCCCGGGCCCGTGGCCCGGTGTCGTGGTGGTTCACGACGCGTTCGGATACGGCCGGGACAAAGAGTCGACGAACAAGCGCATCGCTGAGGCCGGCTATGTGTCGATCACCCCGAACATGTACGCGCGGGGCGGCCGGATCCGTTGCATCACCCGGGTGATGAAGGAGCTGCAGACGCAGCGCGGCCGCGCCCTCTCCGACATCCTGGCCGCCCGCGATCACCTGAAGGCCATGCCCGAATGTTCGGGTCAAATCGGCATCGCGGGTTTCTGCATGGGCGGCCAGTTCGCACTGGTGATGTCGCCCAAGGGGTTCGGCGCCTCCGCACCGTTCTATGGCGCTCCCCTGCCCCGCAACCTCGACAAGACGCTGGACGGGGCGTGCCCGATCGTGGCCAGCTTCGGCGCGAAGGACCCGCTGGGCCGAGGCGCGCCCGAGAAGCTGAACGAGGTCATCGCCAGAAAGAACATCACGGCCGACGTTAAGGTCTATCCCGGCGTCGGGCACAGCTTCGCCAACGATCTGCCCGCCCAATCACTGCTCAGGATCACCGGTTTCGGCTATGACGAGGCCGCCACCGAGGACGCCTGGCGCCGCGTTTTCGCGTTCTTCGGCGAACATTTGGCGAGCGCCTCAACCTAGTTGCGTCAGTTGAGCTTTCGCGACAAGGCGGCGGCAAAGGTGTGGGTGTCGCCGGGCCAACGGGCCGACACGTAGCTGCCGTCGTCGACGACGAATGCGGGCCGCGAATCGGTCGCGGTGTCGCGCGCCATGCCCGAGGCCTTGCGCCGCCAGCCCGGTGAACCGCGCACCACGTCGCGGAAATCCGTTGGATCTGCAAGCGCGCGAGTCACTTCCGCCTGCACCGACATGTAGCGATTCGCCTGGCCGGGTTGCTCGGTGTAGGTGCGGTAGTAGTCCCGGTCCCAGAATCGGGTCACCCGCGTCAATCGCCACGCCAGGCCCTCCATCGCCCACGTCAACGCCGTGGTCTTGCGGCCGTAGAGCACCGAGCGGCCCGTCGCGGGGTCGATGCTGCGCGCGGCGAGCAGCACACCGTGGCAGATGGCGCCCACGACCAGCCCGCGGGCGAAGACGTCCACGACGAGCCGGTGCAGGATGTCGCTGTCTATGTAGCTGCGCATTCCGCGGGCGCGATGGCCACCGGGCAGCAACAGCGCGTCGATGCCGTCGAGACCGGCTTGGGACCAGGCAATCGGATGCTGAAACTCGTTTGACGCCAACATGTCTCGATAGGCGGCGCGCCCGTCCCTGTTGGCCCTGAGCATCAGCCCGATCAGCGGGATGGCGCCGAGCACCGGCAGGGCGGACCAGGCGTTCAGTCCGCGGCCGGTCACCATGATGTCATCGGCCGAGCCCGGCGTGCCGCTCTCGGTGGCGAACACCACCCGATGACCGTCGCGGGTCAGGACGCGCCAGCTGACGGCGACCTCGGTGGGGTCGAAGTCGCGGTCCGGGATGGGGACGAGGACGGTGCCCATGAGGCCCTAGGCCTGTGCCACCTTCAACTCGAGGCCGACGTTGTTCTCCATGCCGCCGCGCAGCTTGCTGACGAAGTTGAACACCTTTCCCACGACGCCGTAGCGCTGCCCGATCGCGTCGTAAACCGCCGCCGTCTGCGACTTGTCGAGGATGGCCGCGGTGCCTTCGACGGCCTCGCTGGTCGGCTTGCCCTGCATCGTGCAGGTGGCCAACGTGACCCGCGGCGTGTTGCGGATCCGCTTGACCTTCCACGACTTTTCCTGGGTGATGACCAGGAGCCGGTCCTTGTCCGGGGCCGCCCAGATCGGCGTCGGCTTGGGCTTGCCGTCCTTGGTGAAGGTGGTCAGCAGGATGTATTGCGCCTTGGCGAGATCGGCGAAGGTGGGTGTCACGCTGTCAACCTACGGCAAATTGGGCGGCGAGCACACGCCTCACCCGTCGCAGCGGGCTCGGTGACCGCTGCGCCACAGACATGATGACCGCGCCCTCCACGGCGGCAACCGCGGTGGTGGCCAGATCGGCGGCCGCCGACCGTTCCATGCCCGCTTCGCGGAGTAACTGGGCCAGCATGCCTTCCCACGTGCTGAATGCCGCCGCCGCGGCATCGGCGGCGGCGGGCGCCTCCCCGCGGCCCAGCGTCGCCGCCACGATCGGGCAGCCGGCCGTGTAGTCGGTGTCGGCCAGCATCGCTTCCCACTTCTGCAGGAAGGCGCCCACCGCTCGCGCGGGATCGGCGTCATTCATGCAGTTCTGGATGGTTCCGGTGAGCTCGGCGGCAGCGGTTTCGGTTGCCGCCTCCACGAGTTCCGGTTTGCCACCGGGGAAGTTCAGGTAGAGCGTTCTGCGCGCCAGGCCCGAGTGGTCGAGTAGCGCCGAGACGCTCGCGCCGGCGACTCCGGCGGTGCGAACGAGCGCAATCGCGCTGGCAATCAACCGCTCCCGTGCAGACATCGACTTTCCTCACCTTCGCAGTTCGGCTCACTCACTTGCGGTAGACCGATCATTCTACTAGATTAGCGCCAATGGTAGACCGACCGATCTACCGCGACGAGGACCGGAGGCTACCGATGTCGAGCAACGCGGACGACACGATCACGACCCGACAGGCCGTCCGAAAATTCCGAAGGGAACGCCTCATCGGGCGTTACGTCGCCAACCCGGTGGTGGCGTTACTCAGCCGGCTCGGCGTCCGGACGACGTTCGCGACCGAGCTCGAAACGACCGGGCGAAAATCCGGGAACCGCCGCCGCGTTCCGGTTGCCGCTAAGTTCGACGATCAAGGAGCCTGGGTGATTTCCCAGCACGGACGACGCTCCGGCTGGGCGCTCAACGTCGCGGCCGACCCGAAAGTGCGTATCCGGCAACGGAACCGGTGGCGTTCCGGCATCGCCCGGTTCGCGCCCGACGATGATCCTGCGAAGCGGGCCCGCACCTTCGCGACATCGCGGCTGTGGTCACCGGTCGTCGCCGCAACCTTCCGCGCCCTGCAGTCCGACCCGATCAGCGTCCGAATCGACTTCACGGACTGACCCCCGCGAGCAGACGCAAAATCGCACGGGAATGGTCTTATTTATGCGATTTTGCGTCTGCTCGCGCAGGGAAACTTAGCCCTCCAGGTCGCCCTCGGTCTCGAGCAGGGCCTGGCGCAGCCCGTCCAGGGTCTCCTGGTCGGGCTGTGCCCACATGCCGCGGCCGGCGGCCTCCAGCAGCCGTTCGGCCATCCCATGCAGCGCCCAGGGGTTGGACTCCGCCATGAACTTGCGGTTCTCGGGATCCAGCACGTAGCGCTCGGTGAGCTGTTCGTACATCCAGTCCGCCATCACGCCCGCGGTCGCGTCGTAACCGAACAGGTAATCCACGGTGGCCGCCATCTCGAATGCGCCCTTGTAGCCGTGCCGGCGCATGGCGGCCATCCAGCGTGGGTTGACGACGCGGGCACGGAAGACCCGCGTGGTCTCCTCGGACAGCGTGCGAGTGCGGATGGCGTCGGGTCTGGTGTTGTCGCCGATGTAGGCGGCCGGCGCCTGGCCGGTCAACGCCCGCACCGTGGCGACCATGCCGCCGTGGTACTGGAAATAGTCGTCGGAGTCGGCGATGTCGTGTTCGCGGGTGTCGGTGTTCTTGGCGGCCACCGCGATTCGCCGGTACTGACGGTTCATGTCGTCGACGGCCTCGCGACCGTCCAGGTCGCGGCCGTAGGCGAAGCCACCCCACGCGGTGTACACCTGCGCCAGATCGGCGTCGTCGCGCCAGTTGCGGCTGTCGATCAGCTGCAGCAGTCCGGCGCCGTAGGTGCCCGGCTTGGAGCCGAAAATCCTTGTCGTCGAGCGCCGCTGGTCGCCGTGCTGGGCGAGGTCGGCCTGGGCGTGTGCACGCACGTAGTTGTCGTCCGCGGGCTCGTCGAGTTCGGCGACCAGCCGCACCGCGTCGTCGAGCATGGTCACCACATGTGGGAAGGCATCGCGGAAGAACCCGGAGATCCGCACGGTCACGTCGATACGCGGGCGGCCCAGTTCGGCCAGCGGAATGGCGGCGAGGTCGACGACGCGCCGCGACGCGTCGTCCCAGACCGGCCGAACACCCAGCAGCGCAAGCACTTCGGCGATGTCGTCGCCAGCGGTGCGCATCGCCGAGGTGCCCCACACCGACAGCCCCACCGATTGCGGCCACCGCCCGTGGTCGTCGCGGTAGCGGGTGAGCAGCGAATCGGCCAGGGCCACACCGGCTTCCCAGGCCAGCCGCGACGGCACCGCCTTGGGGTCGACGGAGTAGAAGTTGCGCCCGGTGGGCAGCACGTTCACCAGACCGCGCAGTGGCGATCCGGACGGGCCGGCGGGGATGAAGTGGCCGTCCAAGGCATTGAGGACCTGGTCGATCTCGGCGGCGGTGCCGGCCAGCCGGGGCACCACCTCGGTGGCGGCGAACCGCAGCACTTCCGCCACCTCGGGGTTGTCGGTGATGCGTTCGGCCGCATCGGGATCCCAGCCGCCGGCCTGTAGGGCCGCGACGAGCTCACGGGCGGCCGCTTCCGTCCGATCGACCACGCCACGCTCATCGGTGCCGTCCTCGGCCAGGCCCAACGCCTGCCGCAAACCCGGAATGGCGTGTTCGCCGCCGAACAGTTGGCGGGCCCGCAGGATCGCCAGCACGAGGTCGAGTTCGGTTTCGCCCGAGGGCTTTTGCCCGAGGATGTGCAGGCCGTCGCGGATTTGCACGTCCTTGATCTCGCACAGCCAACCGTCGACGTGCAGCAGCATGTCGTCGAACGAGTCCTCCGGGGGCCGCTCGGTGAGCCCGAGATCGTGGTCCATCTTGGCGGCCCGGATCAGCGTCCAGATCTGTTGGCGGATGGCGGGCAGCTTGCCGGGGTCCAGCGCCGCGACGTTGGCGTGCTCGTCGAGCAATTGCTCCAACCGGGCGATGTCACCGTAGGTTTCGGCGCGCGCCATCGGCGGGATGAGGTGGTCGACGAGCACCGCGTGCGCCCGCCTCTTGGCCTGGGTGCCCTCGCCGGGGTCGTTGACCAGGAAGGGGTAGATCATCGGCAGGTTGCCCAGCGCGGCGTCGGATCCGCAGGCCGCCGACATCCCGAGGGTCTTTCCGGGCAGCCACTCCAGGTTGCCGTGCTTGCCCAGGTGGACGACGGCGTGCGCACCGAAGCCGGCGTCGAGCCAGTGGTAGGCGGCCAGGTAGTGGTGGCTGGGCGGCAGGTCGGGGTCGTGATAGATCGCCACCGGGTTCTCGCCGAAACCCCGGGGCGGCTGGACCATCAGCACCAGATTGCCCGCTTGCATTGCGGCAATGACGATTTCACCGTCGGGGTCATTGGTGCGGTCCACGAACAGGTCCCCGGGCGGCGGGCCCCAGTGCTTTGTCACCGCGTCGGTCAGCTCCGCGGGCAGCGTGGCGAACCAGTCCCGGTAGTCCTTGGCGGACACCCGAATTGGGTTGCCGGCCAGTTGACCCTCGGTGAGCCAGTCGGGGTCCTGCCCGCCGCGCTCGATCAATGCGTGGATCAGCGCGTCACCATCGTCGGCGTCGACCCCGGGCACGTCGCCCACCCGGTATCCGCGCTCGCGCATCGCCCGCAGCAACGCGACCGCGCTCGCCGGGGTGTCCAGGCCGACGGCGTTGCCGATCCGCGCGTGTTTGGTGGGGTACGCCGAGAACACCAGGGCCACTCGCTTGTCGGCCGCGGCGATGTGGCGCAGCCGCGCGTGCCGAATCGCCAGACCCGCGACTCGCGCGCATCGTTCCGGGTCGGCGACATAGGAGATCAGCCCGTCGTCGTCGATCTCCTTGAACGAGAACGGGACGGTGATGATGCGGCCGTCGAACTCGGGCACCGCCACCTGGGTGGCCACGTCGAGCGGGCTGAGCCCGTCGTCGTTGTCGCTCCACTGGGCCCGAGAGCTCGTCAGGCACAATCCCTGCAGGATCGGAATATCCAGGGCGGCAAGGTGTTCGACGTTCCAGCTGTCATCGTCTCCGCCGGCGGACGCCGTGGCCGGTTTCAGTCCCCCGGCGGCCAGGACGGTGACCACCATGGCGTCGGCGTCGCCCAGTCGTTGCAGCAGTTCGGGTTCGGCGGTGCGCAGCGACGCGCAGTACACCGGCAACGGCCGCCCGCCGGCGTCCTCGATGGCGCGGCACAGCGCCTCGATGTAGCCGGTGTTGCCGGCCAGCTGTTGCGCGCGGTAGTACAGGACGGCGATCGCGGGGCCGTCGCCGACGGCGGCGGGCCGCTCCAGCTCGCCCCACGTGGGGGTGACGACGGGCGGCCCGAACCCGAAGCCGGTCATCAGCACGGTGTCGGACAGGAAGGCATGCAGCTGGCGCAGGTTTTCGACACCGCCGTGCGCGAGGTAGATGTGCGCCTGCACCGCGATGCCGGCCGCGAGCGTGGACAGGCCGGTCAGCTCGGCATCGGCGGCCTGCTCGCCGCTGACCAGCACCGTCGGCACGCCGCTGGCGATCACCGCATCGATGCCGCTCTGCCAGGCGCGGTAGCCCCCGAGGATGCGGACCACGACGATCGCGGCGTCGGACAGCAGGTCGGGCAGATCGGCTTCATCCAGGCGGGATGGGTTGGCCCACCGATAATTTTTTCCGCTGGAGCGGGCGCTGATCAGGTCCGTGTCGGACGTCGAGAGCAGCAGGATGGTCGGCTCAGCCACCCCCTATTCGTACCGGAACGTCCCCGCGATCCGGGCGGCGACCTCCTCGGCGACCCGCAGCGCCTCCTCGCTTTTGCCCGGCTCGTAGCGATCCGCCGCGGCGTCGTAGTCGGCGCCGGCGATGGACCCGTGGTCGGCGGCCAGCTCCACCAGCTCCACCGGCCACCCGACCCGTTGGAGGCTGGCGGCGAACTCCGTGCTGACCGCCACCGGTACGACGTCGTCGCCCAGGCCGTGCAGCAACGTGAACGGCGCGCCGACACGCTCCGGGGAGAGTTCGTCGCTGACGCGCCGACCGAAAATCGGGTCGGGGACCATGAACGCGCCTGCCAAACAGACGGTATGCGCCAACTGCACATCGCCGCTGACGGCCAGCGCCGCCGCCGCCACGCCTCCCATCGACCACCCGACGAGCACGATGGCGTCGGGTTCGGCGGCGTGCTTGCGCGCGAAGTCGAGCGATCCCAACAGGTCCGCGCGGCCGCCGTCCTCGGCGTGGGAGTTCCAGTCCGGCGCCACGACCGCCGCGCCGCGCTCGGCGAGCATGCCGGCGAGGGGCCCGAAAGACGCGCGCGCATCCGTCTGCATGCCGTGCCATAACAGGACCGTGGGCTGCGCCGGATCGCCGTAGACATCGACCAACCGGCCTGGCGCGTATTCGACCGTCTGCATGCGGACGAGTGTGCCCGGCGCGGCACCGATCCAATCCCCGACCCGGAAAAAATTAGTGACGCTCGCGTGCCTTAGCCGGTGTTAGCGTTGTTTGAACGTCAAGAACGACAAGCTGACCCGAGGACGGCCGAATGTCAATAGTTGCCGATGCACTCCGCATGCTCACCAACTTGGGAAACTTCGGATCGCAGTTCATCGGACTGGACGCCAAACTCACGCCGCCCACCTCCGACACCGACGGCGGCAGCGAATACCTGGCAGCCAGCGTGACCGGCATGACCGGCGGTCTGGGAAGCTCATTTACGTCGCGTCAAATTCTCGGCGGGGTATATAAGGCGACCGATTTCGTCACGCAATACGACCGCAACAAAGGGGTCAGAACTAATTTCAGTGACGCGAGATGGGCGAAACATACCAAGTATTTGTACAACCCAAACGACAGGGTGCAGACCGCTTTGCGGGGCAAGCCGGGTTTCAATGTGGCAAACCCTATGCAAGGCCGTACGGGCGCAGCGGTAAATATCCTCCCCTGGACGGCCAGCGTTGTCGGGTACTTGGAACTGCTGACGGGATTCGGCCCTCCTAACGAGGGAAACGATCTGAAAGCGGGTGCGGAACTGTGGGGCGCACTCCACGAACAGCTGAAATCAGCCATTCCTCGCGAGGGCTGGGAAGGAGAGGCTTCTGACGCCTACGCAGCCCAGGTGGCGTTGCTGCGAGACATCGCGCAGACGATGGCGGGTCTGGACGGCCAGCTGGCAGAGATCGTCGCGAATCAAGCGGAATGGGTCACCCACTTTCGCCTAGGCTTCGGGATATTGCTCAACCTGCTTACCGCGGCGATCGCCATTGAGGTCGTCCTGAGAATAGCTTTGGCGTATGTACCGGGCGGACCGGCGTGGGCAGTGGGTTGGGCAATCGCGGCGTCGTCGCTTGCAATGGCTGCTGCCCTCGGCATGCTCGGCGCCTTGACTGGCATATCGGTGGAAAACCGCAATAAGGCGGACCATCTGACCTCCGAGATTGAGCGCCTGGGTGCGGCCGCGGCCCAAATCGCGGTTGAGTCGACCGCCCAGAGCGTGGTGACGGCGGCACCCGAGTCGCGGGTCTCCGAATTCCAAAGTCTTGACGGCCCGTCCGCGACGCTAGCCGCGCCCGGCGGCGGGCAATCCGTCCGGCCAAAGGTGACTGGGCAGGAATCCGAACGCACGCAGACAGGCACGCTCGAGAGTTCCCCGGACGCCAAACGCGACGACACACAATCCGCCGGAATGCCAACCCTCGCGGCATTGATGCAACTGTCGAATCGAGAGGGGAACAACCCGGCGCAATCACCCGGTCGGCAACGGCGCCAGGCGAATTCAACGACCGAAGCGACCCCGGCGGACACCGGCCAAACCCAGGGCGCGGGCTCGGATGCCACCGACCGCGCACCCGTCGAGGCCGCCGGCGATACCAAGCGGACGCCTCAACCGAACCTCGGCACGCAACTTCGCTGACGGCGTGGCCGTACCGTGGACGGATGGCCAGATCGCGTGACACCGACGCCTGCCCGGGTGCGCTGCAGGTGCACCGGGCGGCCGACGGCGCGCTGGCGCGGATCCGGCTGCCCGGCGGCGCGCTGACCGCCGCCCAACTGGCGGCGCTGTCGCGGGTGGCGAGCCAATACGGGTCGTCGACGCTGGAGCTCACCGCGCGCGGCAACGTGCAGGTGCGCGGGATCAGCGATGTGGCGGCCGCGGCCGAGGCGGTCGCCGAGGCCGGACTCTTGCCGTCGGAGACGCACGAACGGGTCCGCAACATCGTCGCGTCCCCGCTCTCCGGCCGGGCCGGTGGAACCGCTGACGTGCGGCCGTGGGTCGCCGAGCTGGACGCGGCGATCCGCGCCGAACCGAGCCTCGTCGAGCTGGGCGGCCGGTTCTGGTTCAGCCTCGACGACGGGCGCGGCGACGTCTCGGGCCAGCGCGCCGACGTCGGCGTGCACGCGTTCCCCGACGGCTGGGCGCTGCTGCTCGCGGGCCGTGACACCGGTGTCCGGCTGGCGGGAGGCGAGGTGGTCGAGACGCTCGTCGTCATCGCGACCCGTTTCGCGACCACACGCGGAACCGCTTGGCGCGTCAAGGAATTGGACGACATAGAAGGCCTGTTGCCGGGTGTCGAACTCGGCGACAATTACTTTCCGCCGGTCACTAGGCCGCCAGTGGGCTGGATCAACCAGAACGACGGCCGAGTGGCGCTCGGCGCCGCGGTCCCGTTGGGTGTGCTGTCGGCACGCGTCGCGGAGTACCTGGCAGCGATCGAGGCGCCGCTGGTGATCACGCCGTGGCGATCGGTGCTCGTCTGCGATCTCGACGAGGCCGTCGCCGACGTCGCGCTGCGGGTGTTGGCGCCGTTGGGATTGGTCTTCGACGAGAACTCGCCCTGGCTGAATCTCAGCGCCTGCACCGGCAGCCCCGGGTGCGCGCATTCGCGTGCCGATGTCCGGGCCGACGCCGCCGGGGCGCTGGACGCGGATTCGGGAGTGCACCGTCACTTCGTCGGCTGCGAGCGCGCCTGCGGCAGCCCACTGGCCGGCGAGGTGCTGCTGGCGACCGGCGACGGATACCGCCCGCTACGGTGAGCGGGTGCTCGACTACATCCGCGACGCGGCGGAGATCTATCGCCAGTCGTTCGCGGCGATTCGCGCCGAGGCCGACCTGGCCCGGTTCCCGGACGACATCGCCCGGGTGGTGGTCCGCCTGATCCACACCTGCGGGCAGGTCGACGTCGCCGAGCACGTCGCCTACACCGACGACGTCGCCGCCCGGGTCGGATCCGCGCTGCGCAACGGCGCCCCGGTGCTGTGCGATTCGTCGATGGTGGCGGCCGGGATCACCGCGGCGCGGCTGCCCGCCGGCAACGAGGTGGTGTCGCTGGTCGCCGATCCGCGCGCCCCCGAGCTGGCCGCCCGGCGCCAGACCACCCGGTCGGCGGCCGGGGTGGAGCTGTGGGCCGACCGGCTGCCCGGCGCCGTGCTGGCGATCGGCAACGCGCCGACCGCACTTTTCCGGCTGCTCGAGCTGATCGACGAGGGTATCGCCCCGCCGGCCGGGGTGCTGGGCGGCCCGGTCGGATTCGTCGGGTCGGCACAGTCCAAGCAGGAGCTCATCGACCGCCCGCGCGGGATGTCGTACCTGGTGGTGCGGGGCCGCCGCGGCGGCAGCGCGATGGCCGCCGCCGCCGTCAACGCGATCGCGAGCGACCGCGAATGACCGGCCTCGCAAACCACAGAGGCACCCTCTGGGGGGTCGGGCTCGGGCCCGGGGATCCGGAATTGGTGACCGTCAAGGCCGCCCGGGTGATCGGCGAGGCCGACGTGGTGGCCTACCACAGCGCGCGGCACGGTCGCAGCATCGCGCGCGGCATCGCCGAACCGTACCTGCGGCCCGGCCAGATCGAGGAGCACCTGATCTACCCGGTGACCACGGAGGTGACCGATCATCCCGGCGGCTACGCCGGGGCGCTCGAGGACTTCTACGTCGAGGCCGCCGCGCGCATCGCCGCGCACCTCGACGCGGGCCGCAACGTGGCGCTGCTCGCCGAGGGCGACCCGCTCTTCTACAGCTCCTACATGCATTTGCACACCCGGCTGACGCAGCGCTTCGATGCCGTCATCGTGCCGGGTGTGACGTCGGTGAGCGCCGCCTCGGCGGCCATCGCGACGCCGTTGGTGGCCGGCGACGAGGTGCTCTCGGTGCTGCCGGGCACGCTCCCGATCGCCGAATTGACCCGCCGCCTGGCCGACGCCGACGCCGCGGTGGTGCTCAAACTGGGCCGCTCGTATCACGCTGTGCGGGAAGCCCTTTCGGCATCCGGACAGCTTGACGACGCCTATTACGTGGAACGGGCCAGCACGGCCGGACAGCGCATCCTGCCCGCCGCCGAGGTCGACGAAACGGGCGTGCCGTACTTCTCGCTGGCGATGTTGCCGGGCGGGCGACGCGGGCGGCAGCCGACAGCCGGCACCGTCGCGGTCGTGGGTCTGGGCCCCGGCGGCAGCGATTGGATGACCCCGCAGAGCCGGCGCGAGCTGGCGAGCGCGACCGACCTGATCGGCTACGGCGGCTATCTGGACCGCGTGCCGGTGCGCGACGGGCAACGGCGCCACCCCAGCGACAACACCGACGAACCGGCGCGGGCCCGGCTGGCCTGCGCGCTGGCGGAAGAGGGCCGGGCCGTAGCGGTGGTGTCGTCGGGCGATCCCGGAGTCTTCGCGATGGCCACCGCGGTATTGGAAGAGGCCAAAGAATGGCCGGGCGTGCGGGTCCGCGTCATTCCGGCGATGACGGCCGCGCAGGCCGTGGCGAGCCGGGTCGGCGCGCCGCTGGGTCACGACTACGCGGTGATCTCGCTGTCCGACCGGCTCAAGCCGTGGGACATCATCGCCGAGCGGCCGGCCGCCGCGGCCGCCGCCGACCTCGTGCTCGCGATCTACAACCCGGCGTCCAAGACGCGCACTTGGCAGGTCGGCGCGATGCGCGACCTGCTCTTGGAACACCGCGAACCCGCGACGCCGGTGGTGATCGGCCGCAACGTGTCCGGACCCGACGAGGACGTCCGCGTGGTGCGGCTGGCCGACCTCGACCCCGCCACGGTGGACATGCGCTGCCTGCTGATCGTCGGCTCGTCGCAAACGCAATGGCACGCAAGCGATTTCGGTGATCGGGTGTTCACCCCGCGGCGGTACCCGAGTTAAGGTCTAGTCTTCGCTCCAGCTGCTCGGCATCATCGGCACGCTGGGGCCGTCGCTTAACCGGTCGCGCGTCAGCGTCGCCAGCCCGGCGGGCCGGGCGACACCGGATCGCGCTGCGGCCCCGGCGAATCCGAGCGGTCCGCCGCCCTGATCCGAAGCGCGCACCGCGGCCGGATCTTCGTCGTCGACAGCCTCCTGGTCCAGGTCCATGAATTCGTAGCGGTACGCGCGGTCCGTGGCCGCACCGGGGCGGCGCCGACGGGCCCGTGCCTTCTTTTTGGCATCTGCCGCCGCCGCGGCCGCGGCCGGCGCGTCGACGTCGTCGGGCGCCGGCTCCTCGGTCTTGCGACGCGCCCGGCCGCTGGCGGTGCCGCGCGCCGCCAGGCCCGAAAGTCCCACGGCGTACAGGGCATCGGACATCCCCGCGCCGATCCCGTCGGTGGCCGTGGGGCTGAACCCCGACCCCGGCCCGCCGCCGCCCGGTCCGCCGGCGGAAGGCGTGGCCACGGTCGAGGCGGGCGCGCTGGACACCGTCTGGACATGGCTGATGCCGGCGGGGGCGGTCCCGAGGGTCGGTGCCGGCGCGGAGGCCATCGGCGCCGGCGCGGGCGCAGCCGCCGGCAGCGGTGCGGAGACCGCGAGCGGGGCCGCGACGCTGACCGCGGTGACGGCCGCGGCCGCGCCCCCTGCCGCGGCGCCGGCCAGTAGGGAAACGGCCATCGGTGCGAGCACGACCGCCATCTGGATGGCGGCTTGCATGAAGGGCCAGAAGATCATCAGGGTGTGGAAGATGGCCCAGCCGAGGGCGCTGGAGAGGGCCGGCGAGAAACCCAATTGGCCGAAGAACGAGGCGAGGCCGTTGACGAACGGCACCGGTGGGAACGGCCAGCCACCCGGGTTGAGATCCTTAGACACCGGCCACGCGAAGTTCTTGGTGTACTGCTGCAGCCACGCCGTGAGCTGGTCCTGCCAGGACGGGTAGGTCTGGGTGGCCTGCTGTTGGGTGTCGGCGGCTTGCGCCGCGGCGACGCTCGCCTCCGCGCCCGGGGTGACGATGGGCGGCGCGGGCGTGGACGCGGGAACCGCCGCGAGGGCGGACTCGGCCACCACCTGGTAGGTGGTCATGGTCTCGGCGGCCTGCAGCCACATGCGCGCGTAGTCGGCCTCGTTCACCGCGATGGGAATCGTGTTGATGCCGAAAAAGTTCGTCGCCACCAGCGCCGCGTGGGTCGCGTGGTTGGCGGCGAGCTCGGGCATCGTCGGCATGGTGGCCAGCGCCGCCGTGTAGGCGCCGGCGGCCGTCTCGTGCAGCGCGGCCGCGGCCGCGCTGTTGGCCGAGCTCTCCAGCAGCCAGGCCAGGTACGGGGCGTGGGCCGACACGTACTGTTCGGCGCTGGGCCCGCCCCAGGCACCGCCCTGCACGGCGGCCAGGAGCGCGCCGAGTTCGTCTGCGGCATCGGTGTATTGGCTGCTCATCGACGACCACGTCGCCGCAGCGGCGAGCAGCGGCCCGGGTCCGGGGCCGCTGCTCAGCAAGGTCGAGTGCACTTCAGGCGGGAAGGCGATCCAGATCGGGGCGGTCATCGTCGGTGGCCTGCGGGCACGAACACGAATACCTCTTCGGTGGGTGGGCTGGGGCTAGGTACCTTCAGTGGTCGGTTTGTTGGACGGATTAGTTCCCCCGGGTTGATTTCGGGTGCTCTTTGCGCGCGGACCGGGCATGCGCAACGATGCAGTGATGCGGTGTGACGCGGCGCGTGAGGCGCTTTCGGCTCGACTGGACGGCGAACGTCCCCAAGCGCTCGCGCAGCAGGTCGACGCGCATCTCGAATCGTGCCGCCGGTGCCGTTCGTGGCTGATCGGCGCCGCGGTGCAGACCCGCCGGATGGCCTCGGTCGAGCCCGGCGACGGACCGGACCTCGTGGCAAAGATCATGGCGAGCATCGGCGAGGAATCGTCGGGACGGCAGCGCCGGATGCGTTGGCTGCGTGCGCACTACCGGCGGTGGGGCCTGATCGCTGTCGGGTTGTTCCAGGTGGCGATCGCCGCCGCGCAGATCAGCGGGATCGATTTCGGCATGGTGTCGGGTCACATGCACGGCGCGATGTCGGGTGAGCACCTGATGCACGAGTCCACCGCCTGGTTGCTGGCGTTGGGTTTGGCGATGGTCGCCGCCGGCGTGTGGCCCGTCACCGCGATTGGGGTGGCGGCGATTACGGGCGTCTATTCGGTTGCGCTCCTGGGCTACGTGATCGTGGATGCCTTCGCGGGCGAGGTGACGGCGACGCGCATCGCCAGTCACATGCCCTTGCTGTTGGGCCTCGCGTTCGCGTTGCTGGTGGCGCGGGAGCGGGTGCGATCGGACCGATCGGGCGCCTCCGAAGGGACGGACGACGCCGGTTGGCGACCGGAGGCTCCCACCGGCCGACGACGCGCCCACCTGTGGCCCATCAACCGGTCCGCCGTCGACCCCGCCGCAGCCGCTACGACGGGCCGTCGTAGACTCAGTGAGCCCGCGAAACAAAGGTGGTTCGCCATGATCGCGTCAAGCGATGACGAGGCCGTTACCGAACTCGCGTTGGCCGCCGCACGTGGAAGTGACCGTGCGCTCGAGGCATTCATCAAAGCCACCCAGCAAGACGTGTGGCGGTTCGTCACGTATCTGTCGGATGCGGGCAGCGCCGACGACCTGACACAGGAGACCTTCCTGCGGGCGATCGGTGCCATCGAACGGTTCTCCGGGCGTTCGAGCGCCCGGACCTGGCTGCTCGCGATCGCGCGCCGCGTCGTCGCGGACCACATCCGCCACGTCCAGTCACGGCCCCGCGCCGCGCTGGGCGCCGACCCGGAGCACGTGCTGCGCGGCGACCGGCACGCCCGCGGATTCGAGGACCTGGTCGAGGTCACCACGATGATCGCCAGTCTCACCGCCGAGCAAAGGGAAGCCCTGCTGCTCACCCAGTTGTTGGGGCTGCCCTACGCCGACGCCGCGGCGGTTTGCGGTTGCCCGGTGGGCACCATCCGATCCCGCGTCGCACGCGCCCGCGACGCGCTGCTGGCCGCCGACGCCGAGCGCGACGACCTGACCGGCTAGCCCAAACCCGTCACCCAGTCGGTGGCCTGCTCGACGCTGCCCACCACCGTCACGCCGGCCGGTAGCGGCGGCCGCGCCACCATGACCACCGGAATACCCTGTGCCGCAGCCGCGTCCAGCTTCGCGCGGGTCATGTCCCCACCGCTGTTCTTGGTGACCAACGCGTCGATGCGGTGTTCTCGCAACAGCGCCAGCTCGCCGTCGTAACGATACGGGCCGCGGGACAGCACCAGGTGGTGTCGGCGCGGCAGGGACGACGGCTCGGGTTCGGTGACCGCGCGGATGAGAAACCACGCGTCGCTGTCCGCGAAGGCCTTGGTTCCCGAGCGTCCGGTGGTGAGAAACACCCGCGAAAACGATTGTCGCGCGACGGCTTCCGCGGCCTGGCTGTCCGATTCGACCACGATCGCCGAGCCCGGGTCCCAGGCCGGACGAGCCAGCACCAGGTGCGGCATCTTCAGCTCAGCGCAGACGGCGGCGGCGTGCGCCGTCATCGTCGCCGCGAACGGGTGGGTCGCATCGATCACCGCGTCGATGCGTTCGTCGAGGAGCCAGCGCCGCAGTCCGTCGGGGCCGCCGAAGCCACCGATGCGTACCGGGCCGACCGGCAGCGCGGGGTCGGGCACCCGCCCGGCCAGCGAGCTGACGATGTCGATGTGCGGGTGCAGGCCTTTGGCCAGTGCGCGACCTTCGGCCGTGCCGCCGAGCAGCAGCACGCGCATCAGTGCCTGCTCCCCCGCGTGCGCCCGGTCGAATACAGGTAGCTGTCCGTGAACCCCTCGGCGGCGAGCACATCGCCGATGATGATCACCGCCGTCTTGCTGATGCCGGCCCGGCGCGTCTGTTCGGCGATGTCGGCGAGTGTGCCGCGCAGCACCACCTGCTGCGGCCAGGTCGCGAATGCCACGACGGCACAGGGTGTTTCGGGCCGGTAGCCACCGTCGAGAAGCTGTGGCACGATGGCATCGATCTGGGCCGCGGCCAAATGCAAGACCAGTGTGCCGCCGGATCGGGCGAGGGTGGCGAGGTCTTCACCGGGCGGCATGGCCGTCGACAAGGTGGCGACCCGGGTCAGGGTCACGGTCTGCGCGACGCCGGGAACGGTTAGCTCGCGCTTGAGCGCGGCCGCCGCCGCGGCGAAAGACGGTACGCCGGGCACGATTTCGTAAGCGATCCCCAGCGCGTCGAGCCGTCGGCATTGCTCGGCCAGCGCGCTGTAGATGGACGGGTCGCCGGAATGCAGCCGTGCAACGTCGTGGCCGGCGGCGTCGGCGTCGGCGAGCTCGGCAACGATCTGGTCCAGCGTCAGCGGGCCGGTGTCAACGACTTTCGCCCCGGGCGGGCACGCCGCCAACAGGTCGTCGGGCATGATCGAGCCCGCGTACAAACACACCGGGCAGGACCCGAGGAGCCGCTGGCCGCGAACGGTGATGAGATCGGCCGCACCCGGGCCGGCACCGATGAAATACACCGTCATTTGGTCATCGCCCACTGCGTGACGGGCATCTGTGGACGCCAACCGGTGAAGCCGCCGAGCGGCTCGCCCCGATAGTGTTGGAAGCGGTGCAGGTGTCCCCCGAGTCGCGAATACGCCTGCGCGAGAGCCGCTTCGGATTCGGCGGTGACCGCGTTGGCGACCAGGCGGCCGCCCGTCGGCAAGTTGTCGAGGCAGGCGTCGAGCAGTCCCGGCTGGGTGAGGCCGCCACCGATGAAGATCGCCGACGGTGGGTCCAGTCCGTCGAACGCCGCCGGAGCATCAGCACGCACATCGATGCCGGCGCCGAAATGGGCGGCGTTGAACTCGATGTTGTCGCGGCGTCTTTCGTCCTGCTCGAATGCGACCGCGGTGCAGCCGCGCCAGCTCAGGCACCACTCGACGCTGACGCTGCCAGAGCCCGCGCCGACGTCCCAGAGCCGCTCGCCGGGGCGCGGTGCCAGCGCCGCCAGGGTCACCGCGCGGATCCCATGTTTGGTGATTTGCCCGTCGTGCGCGAACGCGTCGTCGGGCAGCGGCGACAGGCGTTCGTCGGGCAGGTAGCGGATGGCGATGACGTTGAGGTCGTCGATGTCCGATGGCGCGCCGTCGGCCCATTCGCGCGCGGTGCCGTCCCGGCGATGTTCGGTTTGCCCGCCCAAGTTTTCGAGGATGGTCAGGACCGATTCGCCGCGGCCATGCGCGTCGAGTAGCACAGCGACCTCGTTGGGTGTGGCGCCGCTCTTCGACAGCACGATCGCCTGGCCGCCGCGGCGTATCGCGGTGTGCGTCGGCGCGGTAACCAGGCTGATCACCTCCGTGTCGTGGGCGTTCCAGCCCATTCGCGCGCACGCCAATGTCACCGAGGACACGTGCGGCAGCACGCGCACCTGATCGGGGCCGTGCAGCCGGATCAGCGTCCCCCCGATGCCGTGCAGTAGCGGATCGCCGCTGGCCACCACGTGCACGTCCCCCGCGTGGTCGTCGAGCAACGTCTGCAGCGCGGGCAGCATCGGCGAGGGCCACTGCCGCCGGGGCGCCGTAACAGTGTCGTCGAGCAGGTCGAGTTGCCGTTTCGATCCGTAAATTGTTGTAGCCCTGCGCAATTCGTGACACGACGACTCCGCGAGCCCCGCCATGCCGTCGGCGCCGATTCCGACAACGATTATCATCGCGGCATCCTGCGCCATAAAAACTGCGGCACCACCCGCATTACGGCCGAGGCGGGACCCAGCGCCCACGGGATCCACACGGAGCGGCGGCCTTTGGCCAGCGCCCGCGCGGTCGCCGCGGCCACCTGCGCCGGGGTGCTGGACAACGGCGCCGGCTCCATGCCCTCCGTCATGCGCCCGATCACAAAGCCGGGCCGGGCGATCAGCAGTCGGATCCCGGTGCCTTGCAGCGCGTCGGCCAAGCCGCTGGCGAACCCATCGAGACCGGCCTTCGCCGAGCCGTAGACATAGTTGGCGCGGCGCACCCGCGCGCCGGCGATCGAGGAGAACACCACCAGTTGGCCTTGGCCGGCTTCGCGCATCGCGCCGGTCAGATGGGTGAGCATGCTGACCTGGGCGACGTAATCGGTGTGCACGATGGCCACCGCGTGCGCGGCGTCGGTCTCGGCGCGGGCCTGGTCGCCCAGGATTCCGAAGGCCAGCACCGCCGTGGCGATGGGCCCGTGCTCCGCAACGACCGAGGTGACCAGCGGGGCGTGCGACTCCAGGTCGTCGGCGTCGAACTCCTTGGTGTGTACCGCCGTCGCGCCGGCGGCTTGGAGGGTGGCGACCTCCTCGTCGAGTTGGTCGGCCTTGCGCGCGGCGAGCACCACCGTCGCCCCCGGTGCCAGCAGCCGCGCCAGCTCGACGCCGATCTCGCTGCGGCCACCCAGGATTAGTACTGGGCCCGCGCCCGTGTCGCCCACGGCTGCGATTATGACCTGCGCTAGCGTGGGCGGTGATGGCGAATACCACTACGCGGCTCACGGACGATGCGCTGGCGTTTCTGTCCGAACGGCATCTGGCCATGCTGACCACGCTGCGAGCCGACAATTCACCGCATGTCGTGGCGGTGGGATTCACCTTCGACCCCAAGACGCACATCGCCCGGGTCATCACCACCGGCGGCTCGCAGAAGGCGGTGAACGCCGACCGGGGCGGGGTGGCGGTGCTCAGTCAGGTCGACGGCGCGCGGTGGTTGTCGCTGGAGGGCCGATCGAAGGTCAACACCGACGTGGATGCCGTCCGCGACGCGGAGTTGCGTTACGCCCAGCGCTATCGCACCCCACGCCCGAACCCGCGCCGGGTGGTCATCGAGGTGCGGGTCGAGCGGGTGCTGGGTTCGTCGGGCTTGCTGGATCGCGGCGAGGATTAGCTTCCGCCAGCGCTTTATTTATCCGCGTCGGCTTGCATCGCGTAAGTAGATTTCGCCTACACCCACATCACTAAACTGGAGTTCCTCGGTTACTGCCAGGCCTTTGCAGAAGTAAATCGTCGTGCTCTCGCTTACGACAAGATTCTATGAATTCGATTGCAGCGGCGCGGTCGTGTAGAAAATGCTCATACTGCTCAGGTGTAAGCTCGTAATATTCTTCATAGTCTACGAGCCCGTTGCTTACAGGAATCGACGCATAGTAGCGGCCTGACATCGATTCAATCCCGATGGAATATCGATCCTCTCGCGAGAAATATGTATCGTCAAATTTCATTGGTATCCCGTCTACTCGAAGATATCCGTCACAGTATAGTCGTCGGGCGGAATTCTCCCGCCGTCTATTACGGCCTCAGACGCCCCATCCGGCAGGATTCCCCCGGGTATCCACTGTTCATTCGCACCAGCCTCGTTGCCAGAAGGGATCCGTAGGTTGAACTCTTCGGGGTTAGCGATGTCGACTCGAACGATACCGTTTGAGTCAAGAAATCCCTCGGGAAGGCCAAGCTCTCTTTCCATGATTCGCGGATCATTTTTTGCTGCTTGAAGCATTGCATCAGCTTCATCCCTTGGCATTACGAAGGAAGTCCCGTCAAGCTGAGCGATGCCATATTTCTCGAGGTTGCTCTGCGGCATAAATCGCGTAGCGCCGTCGCTGAATTTCTGCAAGTGACTCTTGATATAGTCAGGCGACAGGTATTCGGAAGGGTCGGGACGACTGCCCTTCGGCATGGCGAGAATTTCATCTCGCTTCTCGGGACTGAGTGCCTCCGAATGCTCGCCGTCCCCGTTGACAGGGTTTCCCTCGTCATGGCCGTCCCGCCCACCCTCGTGCCCCGGCGACTTGCCATTCCGATCATCACCAGGCTTGTCGTCGTCAGGCCCGTCGGGTCGCCCGTCGTGCGGCGGCTTTCCATCAGGATGCCCGCCCGGATGGGTGCCGTCACCGGGCCCACCGACGCCGCCGCCAGGTGCGGGCAGCTCACTTGGGTGACCGTTCGGGGGCGCCAGATGCGGCGCGGCGGCCGACGGCGCGGCAGGCGAGGGCGCAGCAGACGGGGGCGCGCTCGGGGACGCCGCCGGCGCTGATTGCGGCGAGTGTGAAACCATAGGCGCCGATTCGACGGGACTTCTTGCGGGCGAAACCGGAAGCGGCGAATGCTCAACCGCCCTCGCCATCGACGGCATGCGCTCGCCAGCTGCGGCTGCCCCAGCCGCAGCGTGCGATGCGGCGACCGGGGCCGAGGCCGGCTCGCGCGGACCTCCGCCTGGCGTCGACTCGTGCGGACCACCAGCTGGTTCCGGCGCGGGACGATCGCCGATCCCCCGGGGTGGCTCCGGCGGCGTCGCACCCGTTTCAGCCGGTGCGTGAGTCGCGCCCGCCGTCGCACCACTCGGCCCCGGCGCCGACTCGACCGGCACCTCCGGCAACTTCCCTGGCGGCAGTCCCACCGCGCTGCCACCGGGGAGCGGATCGCCCGTGGGCAGGTCTTCCCCGAGCTTCTGGAGGCCTTTAGAAAGGTCGCCGCCGTTGGCCGCGACGTCAGCCAGTGCACTGCCGGCACCATCCAATTCGGTGGCCGCGCCGGCGGCGCCTCGCGCCACCCGCTCGCTGTCGGTAATTCCTTGGCTCACTTCGACGCCACCGGCGGCACCTTCGGCTGCTTTCGACCCAGCCTTCACGGCGCCACCCCCGACAAGCAGCGTCATGCCGTCGAAAAGGCCTTCACCGACACCCACACCCGGCCTGCCAGAGGTCAAATCGTCCCAGTGGGTAAGGCTTTTCACGAGCCCCAGGTCGTTCTTCAGTGCGCCCTCGGGATCGAGAAGGGCATACGCCGGGATGGACTTCATTGCGCTTTGGTCAAGTGCTGACCAACTGGCCACGGCTCCGTTCGGATCGAAGACGAATCGCCTCGGGTCGAGCTGATCTCCGACTTCCATCGTCGCCACAGCGCCCTTGAAGAACCCTGTTCCGGCGTCGGCGGTGTAGTCGAAGTCGTCGGCCACGAATTTGCCGACGGTTTCACCCAGGAATTCGACGAACTGACCGCGCATGTAGGTCTTCATCTCGCCGACCAAACCGTCGATGATCTGCATTCCGGTCTTGATGACATGTTCGCGGGCCTGCGCTTCCCGCTTCATGTTGTCCAGCACGGCGTTGATGTCCCGCACGATCTTTTCGAGCTCGTCGGCCGCATCGCCTTCGAAGATCAACACGATGTCATGGGCAAGATTGGTCAGAGCCCCAAGGCGACCCAACAAATCGCATATCTTGTGCTGGGCGTTCTCCACCTCGTGCGCGAATCCGTCCAAAGCTTCGGCCAACTCATGGCACCCAGCCGCCAACTTGTTCAACTCGCTGGCCAGTTTTGATAAGGCATGCTGCACCGACTCGGCTTCGGGAACCTGCTGTCCACCGATCACCGACTTCGGAGCGTTAAGCCCGTGCCCCACCCCGCGGAGCGCGTCACGGAAGCCTCGCCAACATCCGGCGGCCGCGCGCATTCCGCCACCGTTGCCGTTGGGCCACACATCGTCAACCAACGCCTCCACCACTGCCCACAGCAGCGGCTGTGCTACCCCGGGGCCCACTGTCACAGGTCGAGACGGAGTCGGGAACTGCTGCGGTTGGCCGGGCGTGGGCAGCACGTGACCGGCGCCGCCCACGTTGGACGCCGCGTCGGCCCGCGAGTAGTTGGAGGCGCAAAGCTGCACTTTGGCCCCGACGTACCTGCACGCCGAGATGCCTGCCGCCGCCGCGTGCAGCAACGCCTCGGCCGCGGCCTGGTAGCCCAAACCGAACATCAAACCGGCAGCATCCTGGCCACTGTTGATACCGAAACCTGCGGTCAGCGGTCCCAATGCTGCCGCCAAGCCGTCGGCTATTGCGTCCACAGCGCTACCCGCGGCGTACATCGCCTCGGGGTCGACGGACAGCGGAGCCACGCGCGAAATTCTTGCCGAGACCGCGCGCAGGCGCTATTCACCCAATGCTGGCTTTTGCCAAGCTAGCCGTGGCCACAGAGCAGCCACAACTCATTCGTCAACAGCCTGTGCGGCCAAGGTGATCTGGTGTCGTCCCGCCGGCACGTCCAAGGTCGGTTCGGCCGATTGACCGTCAAGTTGCACGCTGACCCCGCTAGGCAGGCCGCTCAGCGTGATCCGCACTGCGGTATCGGTGGCGACCGCGATCGTCGACTTCGGCAACGCGGCCAATCCGGCGCGCTGGAGATCCACCGCGATTCCGGCGACGCCGGTGAGCCGCAGCGTGAGGTACGGCAGCGGAGACACGGGTGGGCCTGGCCGCCAGTCCAATTCGCTGTACACCCCTGGGGTTGGGTCGAAGTTTAGGAGGAATCCGCGATGATGCCGCACGGTGTGCGTCGGATCGGGGCGCGCGTACGAGCGTGCATCGACTTCCGCGATCGCCCCGCGCCGCGCCGTCACCGCAGGGTCCGCGGTCAGGCCCGACAACCACCACACCTGATGCGGCCCGATGCCCAGGTCGTCACGAACCAGTTGCGGATGCCACGCGAACGTGATGTGTCCCGGATCGGCTTGCCGCAAGCCGGTTTCCATGTGCGCGATCGGGTCTTCGAACTTGTCCTGCAACACCCACGCGAGGTGATCCTCGAACGGATACACCGTAAAACGGTGCCGGTAGCCCAGCCGGTCGAGTTCGAGCACCTGCTCGGCGGCCGACGCGAACGGCACCAGCTCGTCGACCATTCCGTGCGCGATGACGTAGGGCAGCCAGCGGGCGTTCACCAGTAGCTTCCATGTGTCGCCCTCGCGGGCACAGGGCGATTGCGGGTCGAGGTCGGCCGGGATGTCGATGTCAGGGAGCAGCCGCACCCCGCACGTCGGCGGACCTGCGAGCACGACGGCTTGCGAAAACACTTGCGGGTAGGTCAATCCCAGCTTGTAGGCCGCATATCCGCCCATCGAGTAGCCCGAAATCACGGTGCGGTTGGGGTCGGTGCCCAGTTGCTCGGCGACGCGTGCCCACACTTCCCAGACGTCGAGCTCTCCGGTGGCGAAGTACCACGTCGACGGGCCCCGGGCCAGCGGCGTGACGACGACTGAGTTCCGGCCCTCGCACACTTGGTGCAGCAGGTGCGGGTCGATCGCGGCGAACTGGCTCTGCCCCAACGCGAGCGAGTGCAACAGCAGAGTCAACGGCAAGGGTTGGCCCGGCTTGAAAGTCGAGGGCAGGCACACCGAATACGGCTGCACCCGACCGAGGAATTGCGGCTTGGTGCTCAAGATGTCGTCGGCGGCCACACCCTGGCCCAGCTCGACCGAGGACACATACCACCGAGTCGACGGGCCGGTGATCACCGGCTCGGACTCGGTCTCGCCGGCCGCCAGCCGATCCCACTGCACCGTCACGGCGAACTTCGAGACGTCGCCGGCGGTCAAGGCGCCGGCCTGCGCGGCGTCCGACCAGAAATTCAGGTGCGGCGGCTCTTGCTCGTTGGTGCGGAACGCCACGTTGTACACGTTCGGTTGCCCGGGCAGCGCGCCATGCTCGGCGGGCACGTCGGCGAACCCGTCGCCCGCCGCGTTCGAGAGCCCTGCTGCGAGCCGCACCGTCCACGTGCCGTGCGGCTCGAGCAGGGTCCGGGGCACTTGCGCCAGAAACGTTCGCGATTCCATGTCGACGCTGTGCTGCACTGGCGTCGTGGACCGGGTGGTCAGGTCGATCAGCGCGGCGCCACTGCCCGAAACCAGCAGGGCCATGTCGATGCCGGCCGAGCGCACCCCGGCTCCGGCGGGCCACTGCTCCGGCGCGGCGCGAGCGGGGTCGGTGTCGAGGGTGAACAGCGCGATGGGGACCGACGCGTCCAGCAAGGTGTTCCAGTCGACCCGCCACCAGGTGTCGGCGGCGGTTAGCCCGATCGCGACGCGGAAGATGTCGGCGCCGTTGCGGGCCGCCGGGCCATCGGGATAGATGTAGGTGCCGCGCGGCGGCGCCTGCACTTTCAGGTCACCGATCGGCAGGCCGGTCGCGCCGTGGTCGTCGTACAGGAAGTCGGTCCAAAACAGGGCACCGCCGGCCAGGCGGCCGGCGCCGCACGTGCGCGGAAAGTCTTCCCCGAATGGCCATCCCGACGGCACCGGTAGTCGCGGCTCTGGCCGCAGCGCCGCCGCTGGCGCCCCCTCGGGCATGCCGTCGACCACGACAAGCTCGGCCGGTGGTGCGGGTGCCGTCGCGGCCGGATGGACCAACGTGTCGGCGATGTGGCGTGCGATGCGGATCGGCAGGAGAGTCAAATCCAGAAGTGACATCAAGCCCCAACGTACGCGCCGGTGGGCCTCGACTGCTACGGCACGGGCACCACGATCAGCTCGTGCGGCCGGTTGTTGACCGCCAGCGCGCCGTCCTCGGTCACGACGACGATGTCCTCGATACGCGCGCCCCATTGGCTCGGGAAGTAGATGCCGGGCTCGATGGAGAAGGCCATGCCGGTGGCCAGCGGCAGGTCGTTGCCCGCGACGATGTAGGGCTCCTCGTGCACCGAGAGTCCGATGCCGTGTCCGGTGCGGTGTACGAAAACGTCCGCAAGCCCCGCCTCGGCCAGCACCCCGCGTGCGGCGGCATCGACCTGCTCGGCCGTGACTCCGGGACGGACGGCGTCGACGGCCGCGCGCTGCGCCCGCTGTAACACGGAATACTGCTGCGCCACTTCTGGTTTCGGCTCGCCAATGCTGTAGGTGCGCGTCGAGTCGGAGTGATATCCGGGCTCGTAGGCGCCGCCGATATCGACGACGACGATGTCACCGACTTGCAGTTCGCGGTCCGAGTAGCCGTGGTGCGGGTCAGCGCCGTGCGGGCCGGAGCCGACGATGATGAAGGCGACTTCCGAATGCCCTTCGGCCACAATCGCTTCCGCGATATCGGCGGCTACGTCGGCCTCGGTCCGCCCGGGAGTCAGAAACTCCGGCACTCGGGCGTGCACGCGGTCGATGGCCGCACCGGCCTTGCGCAGCGCATCGATCTCGCATTCCTCCTTGGCCATCCGCAGCCCGCGCATCACGTCCGTCGCCAGCACCGGCAGCGCGCCCAGCGCATCCGCGAGTGGCAGCAGGTGCAACGCGGGCATCGAGTCGGTGACGGCGGTCGCGGCCGGGCCGGCGCCGAACACCGCACCCACCAACCGGTAGGGGTTATCGCCGTCGACCCAATCCCGCACCACCAGCCCCAATTCCGCGATGGCCGACCCCTTGAGCGAGGCCAGCTCCAGTCGTGGCACCACCACCGTCGGGTCTCCGGACGCGGGCAGCACCAGCGCGGTGAACCGCTCGAGCGTCTGGGCGCGCGACCCGACAAGGTAGCGCAAGTCGTACCCCGGGGTGATCACCAGCCCCGACAGCCCCGCCTCGGCGGTCGCGGCCGCCGCCGCCGCCAGCCGTCGGGCGTACACGCCCGCGTCGAACCGATGAGATTCCATGGCAGCCAGGCTAACCGGTCCGGCGAACGTCGACTTGACGCGCCGAATTGACTGAGCGGACGACAAGAAGTCGACGTTGGGCGACGTGAGACGATGACCGACATGCGATCGCCGCTACTGCTGCTCGACGGGGCCAGCATGTGGTTCCGGTCCTACTTCGGGGTGCCGTCGTCGATCACCGCCCCCGATGGCCGGCCCGTCAACGCCGTACGCGGATTCATCGATTCGATGGCGGTCGTGATCACCAAGCAACGCCCCAGCCGGCTGGTGGTCTGCCTGGACCTGGACTGGCGGCCGCAATTCCGGGTGGACCTCGTCCCGTCGTACAAGGCCCATCGGGTGGCGGAGGAAGAGCCCGAGGGCGAACCCGACGTCGAGGAGGTCCCCGACGACCTGACCCCGCAAATCGACATGATCATGGAACTGCTGGATGCCTTCGGCATCCCGACGGCGGGCGCCGAAGGGTTCGAGGCCGACGATGTGCTCGGCACGCTGGCCGCCCGCGAACGCCGCGACCCCGTGGTGGTGGTCAGCGGAGACCGCGACCTGCTGCAGGTCGTCGCCGACGACCCCGTCCCGGTCCGGGTGCTCTACCTGGGCCGCGGCCTGACCAAGGCCACCCTGTTCGGACCGGCGGAGGTCGCCGAACATTACGGCGTGCCGAAGCATCGGGCCGGACCGGCCTACGCCGAATTCGCCCTGATGCGGGGCGATCCGTCCGACGGCCTGCCGGGCGTGCCGGGCGTCGGGGAGAAGACGGCGGCGACCCTGCTGGCCCAGCACGGGTCGCTGGAAGAGATCCTGGCGGCCGCCCGCGACCCGAAATCGAAGATGGCCAAGGGCCTGCGCTCGAAACTGCTGGGGGCGACCGACTACATCGAGGCCGCCGGGAAGGTGGTGCGGGTAGCCACCGACGCGCCCGTCAGCCTGTCGACCCCGACCGACGCGCTGCCGCTGGCCGCCGACGACCCGGGCCGCACCGCCAAGTTAGCGACCGAACTGGGCGTCGGGTCCTCGATAACCCGGCTGCAGAGAGCGCTCGACGCCCTGCCCGGGTGACCGGCTACTGCGGCCGGCCGACCTCGTAAGTGCCCTTGTTGTCCTGGAAGGTCACCGTCACGTGCTTGGCGGCGCCGTCGATGCTGACGTCGCAGTCAAAAGTGGCGCCCTTCTTGACGGTGGGGTTCTGGCCGTGGTTGCACTTGACGTCTTTGACGTTCTTGGCGCCGTAGCCGTTCGTCTCGTCGGACAGGACTTGCTGGACACCGGCCTGCGCCTTATTGACGTCCAGCTTGGTGGTGACGAAGAACCCGGGCTGCCAGAAGCCGAGTACCAGCACGACCGCGATGAGCAGGAAGGCGATCGCCCCGCCCACACCGGCGATCAGCCCTACCGAGCGCTTTTTCGCCGGTTGTTGGTCATACGGCGGGTACTGCTGCGGGTACTGGCCGGGCTGGCCGTACTGACCCGGCTGGCCATACTGCCCGGGCTGCCCGTACTGGCCCGGCTGCGCGTACTGACCGGGCTGACCGTACTGACCCGGCTGGCCATACTGCCCCGGCTGCCCGTACTGGCCCGGCTGCGCGTACTGCTGAGGCTGGCCGTAGCCGGGCTGCTGCGGGTATTGCTGCGGGTAGGCCTGTTCGGCCGGCTGCTGGTACTGCGGGTACTCGGCGGGCGGCGTGTACGCCGGAGCCTGCCAGGTGGCCTCCTGGCCCGGCTGCTGCTGCCACGGCGAACCGACCTGGGTCGGTTCGGAGGACTGATCGCTACCTTGGCCGGGCGGTTGCCACTGCTGGTCCGGTCCCTGCGGTCCGCTCATCGTCTCTCCTCAGCCCCTTGTGTCTCGGCACGAACTATCGGCGTCGTGATTTGTTGGATCTACGGTAGCTTCGGCTCAGCCTACCCGGCGTCAACAGCGACGACGCCGCGCCGAACGTCATTGATCGCGCGCTTGGCGGTGGCCCTCAGCTCAGCGTCCGGGGCGGCGTTGCGCACCTGGTCCAACAGGTCGAGCACCTGGCGACACCAGCGCACGAAATCGCCCGCCAACAGCGGCGAGCCGGTGCCCGCCGGGTCCACGGTCGCCAGGGCCGCGGCCAGGTCGCCGGATTTGGCCCAGCGGTAGATGACGTTGACGAAACCGTCGTCGGGCTCCCGACTGGGCGCGATCCGGTGCGTCTGCTCGTCGCCGCGCAGCGCGTACGACAGCCGAGCGGTTTGCTGCAGCGCCTGCCGCACGCGCTGGGTGGGCGCCTCGGCGGCGAACGCCGCCCGCGGGCCCTCACCTCCCCTGCTCTCGTAGAGCACCGCCGAGACCACGGCCGCCAACTCGGGTGGCTTCAGGTCCGCCCAGGCGCCCGTGCGCAGGCATTCGGCGACCAAAAGGTCGCTTTCGCTGTAGATGCGGGCGAGCAGGCGCCCGTCGTCGGTGACGCGGGGATCGGTGTCCGGGCCTTGGATGAAACCGCGCTCGGTGAGCAGCCCGACAATCCGGTCGAAGGTCCGCGCCAGCGAATTGGTCGCGGCGGCAACCTTTTTCTCCAACTGCGCGTTGTCGCGTTCGATCCGCAGGTACCGCTCGGCCTGCCGCACCTGGGCTTCGAGGCCGGGGCTGTTGTGCGACGGGTGCCGACGCAGCTCGTCGCGCAGCGACGCCAGTTCGGGGTTGTGAAATCCGTCGTCCTGGTCGCCGCGCCCGCCGCGGCGCCTGGCCGGAATCGCGAGCCCGGCGGCCGCCGACCGCAACGCCGACGCCAGGTCTCGCCGGACCCGCGGCTGCCGGTGCTCGACCCGCTTGGGCAGCGGCATGGAACCGACCGGGGCCGACGCTCCCGGATAGTCGGCCGTCGAAATCCGCCCCGCCCAGCGGTTTTCGGTAAGGACCAGCGGGCGCGGGTCCTCGCCGTCGCGGGCCGATTCCAGCACCACCGCCAGCCCGCCGCGCCGGCCGTGGGTGATGTTGATGATGTCGCCACGCCGCAGCGCGGCCAGCGCGTCGCTGGCCGCCTGGCGCCGCTGCAGCCGCGAGGCGCGGGACTGCGCGCGTTCCATCTCCGAGATGCGCGCCCGCAGCCGGGCGTAGTCGAGGATCGGCGCCTGCGGGCCGCCGAGCTCGCCGGCGATCTCGGCGAGCATCGCGTTGCCGCGTTCGATTCCGCGCACCAGGCCGACGACGGAGCGGTCGGCCTGGTACTGCGCGAACGACTGCTCCAGCAGCCGGTGCGCCTGCTCGGGACCCATCTGCTGCACCAGGTTGATCGTCATGTTGTACGACGGGGCGAACGAGCTGCGCAGCGGGAAGGTGCGGGTGGAGGCCAGGCCCGCCACCGCTACCGGCTCGGTGTTCTCGTCGGCGGGATTCCACAGCACCACCGCGTGGCCCTCGACGTCGATGCCGCGCCGCCCGGCGCGGCCGGTCAGCTGCGTGTACTCCCCCGGCGTCAGCGGCATGTGCTGCTCGCCGTTGAATTTGACCAGCCGCTCGAGCACCACCGTGCGGGCGGGCATGTTGATGCCGAGCGCCAGGGTCTCGGTGGCGAACACCGCCTTGACCAGGCCGGCGGTGAAAAGCTCCTCGACGGTGTGCCGGAACACCGGCAACATCCCGGCGTGGTGGGCGGCCAGGCCGCGCAGCAGCCCCTCCCGCCACTCGTAGTAACCGAGCACCGCCAGGTCGGCGTCGGCGAGATCGCCGCACCGGTGCTCGATCACCTCGGCGATCTGCGCCCGCTCCTCCTCGGTGGTCAACCGCAGCGGCGAGCGCAGGCACTGCTGGACGGCGGCGTCGCAGCCGGCGCGGGAGAACACGAACGTGATCGCCGGCAGCAGCCCCTCGGAGTCCAGCGTCGCGATCACGTCCGCCCGCCCGGGTGGCCGGTAGAACCGCGGCCGGCCGGGCGCACCGCGTCCGCCGCGCCCACGCCGCGGCTGCCAGTCCGACATCCGGTCCGCCTCCCGGCGGTGCGCGATGTGGCGCACCAGGTCCGGGCTGACGCGTGACTCCTGGCCGGCGACCGGCTGCCCGCCGCCCTCCGAGCTGCGGTAGTCGAAGAGGTCGAACAGCCGCTTGCCCACCAATACGTGCTGCCACAATGGCACCGGCCGGTGCTCGTCGACCACCACGGTGGTATCGCCGCGCACCGTCTGGATCCAGCCGCCGAACTCCTCGGCGTTGCTCACCGTGGCCGACAGGCTGACCACCCGCACCTCGTCGGGCAGGTGCAGGATCACTTCCTCCCACACCGGGCCGCGCATCCGGTCGGCCAGGAAATGCACCTCGTCCATCACGACGTAGGAAAGTCCTTGCAGCGCAGGCGAATTGGCGTAGAGCATGTTGCGCAGCACCTCGGTGGTCATCACCACCACGGGGGCGTCGGCGTTCACCGACATGTCACCGGTCAGCAGGCCGATCCGGTCGCGACCGTAGCGCGCGGTCAGGTCGGTGTGCTTCTGATTGCTCAGCGCCTTGAGCGGCGTGGTGTAGAAGCACTTGCCGCCGGCGGCCAGCGCCAGGTGCACGGCGAATTCCCCCACCACCGTCTTGCCGGCGCCGGTCGGCGCGCAGACCAGCACGCCGTGGCCGCGTTCCAGCGCGGCGCACGCCCGCCGCTGGAAGCCGTCGAGCGCGAAGGGCAATTCGGCGGTGAACCGGGTCAGCTCGGCGAGCTCCGCCACGTCCTGCGGCACCGAGGGCTCAGGTGACATCGTCGTGCTGGCCGGCGGTGAACGACGGCTCGGGGACCGACTCCTGTATCGGTGCGGGCGGCTCGATGGCCGATGCCTGGTCATCGGGAATCGCGGTTTGCGCTTCGCGCTTGGCCTTGCGCCGGTCGTGCAGGCGGGCGATCTGGATGGCGAACTCGAGGAGCACCGACAACGCCACGCCCAGGGCGGTCATCGAAAACGGGTCGGACCCCGGGGTGAAAACCGCGGCGAACACGAACATCCCGAAGATCAGGCCGCGCCGCCACGACTTCAGCCGCTCATAGGTGAGCACGCCGGTCATGTTGAGCATGACGATCAGCAGCGGGAATTCGAAGCTGACTCCGAACACCACCAACAGGTTGATCAAGAAGCCGAAGTACCGGTCCCCCGACAGCGCGGTCACCTGCACGTCGCTGCCCACGGTCAGCAGGAAACCCAGCGCCTTGGACAGCACGAAGTACGCCAGCACCGCGCCCGCGACGAACAGCACCGCCGCGGGGACCACGAACCCGACCGCGAAGCGGCGCTCCTTCTGGTACAGCCCCGGCGTGATGAACGCCCACAGCTCGTAGAACCACACCGGACAGGCCAGCACCACCCCGGCGGTCAACCCGACCTTGAGCCGCAACATGAACTGGTCGAACGGCGCCGTCGCCAGCAGCCGGCATTGACCGTCGGCGCTGATGCTCGCGCGCGCCGACTGCGGCAGCGAACAGTACGGATGGCGCAGCCACTCGCCCAGGCTCTCCAGGCCGAAGAGGGAATGCGAGTACCAGAAGAACCCGAAGATCGTGGTGACCAGGATGGCGGCCAGCGAGAGCAGCAACCGGGTGCGCAGTTCGGTCAGGTGATCGACGAGCGACATCGTCGCGTCGGGATTGGTTCGGCTGCGCCTATTACGCGGGTTTAGGCGCTTCAGGACGCCGGCAGTGCGCGCTGAAACCTTGAAAACTTTCACGACGCTCGTTCAGTGGCGTTCGGGCACCGCGACGATGACGGCGGCTACGCCGGGCGTGCTTCGGTGTGCCCCTGCTCGGTGGCCGTCGGCGGCTCCACCCGCTGCGACTGCACGGGCTGAGGGGTCTCGATGGAAGGCGCTTCGGACTTGTTCTCGGTCTGCATTTCGCGCAGCTCGGACTTGAAGATGCGCATCGACTTGCCCAACGAACGTGCTGCATCGGGGAGCTTCTTGGCACCGAAAAGCAGGATCACCACCACGGCGAGGATGGCCCAGTGCCACGGACTAAGACTGCCCACTTTGATTACCTCCAGACGTCTACCCGATGCTACCGCAGCCCGGCGATACACCGGGCCGCCCGCGCCGTGGCCTCAGCGGGTAAGCCCCTGATAGGACTCGCACGCCGCGGCCGCAGCATCCCGGACACGTGTTGCCAGTGATTCCGGTTCAAGCACCCGCACGTCCGCCCCGAAGCCCAGCACCAGGCGGGTCATCCAGTCCTCGGAGGCGTAGGTCATCACCGCCTCGCAGGAACCGTCCGGCAACTCGTTGACCTCGCGCATCGGGTAGTACTCGAACATCCACGACGCCGACGGCGCGACGCGCAGCTTGGCCGACGGCAATGCCGGGTCGCCGTCGAAGAGCGAGGTGTCCGGCGGCGCGTGCACGGCCAGTTCGGGCGGGGCCGCCGGCTCGTCCAGTTCGGCGGCGTCGACGATCCGGTCGAAGCGGAACAGCCGCACCCCTTCGGCGTCGCGTGACCAGGCCTCCAGGTAGCTGTGGCCGCCGATCAGCAGCACCCGGATGGGGTCGACGATCCGGCTGGTCAGGGTGTCATGGGAAGCGGAGTAGTAGTCGATGGACAGCGCGTGTTTGTGCTGCACCGCCGTGCGCACCGCGGCCGCCGCGTGGCTCTCGACGGGCGCGGGCTCGTCGACGGCCGTCGCCGCGATGTCCTGCCCGACGGCGCCGGCGGCCGCCTCGATCTTGGCGATCGCACTGCGCGCCGCTTCGGGATCGACGACGCCGGGGATGTCGGCCAGCGCCCGCAGCGCCACCAGCAGCCCGGTGGCCTCGGGCGAGGTGAGCTTCAGGGGCCGGTCGATGCCGGCGGAGAAGGTCACCTCGATGGTGTCGCCGGCGAACTGGAAGTCGATCAGGTCGCCCGGGTAGTAGCCGGGCAGGCCGCACATCCACAGCTGGTTGAGGTCCTCCTCCAGTTGCTTGGCCGACACCCCGAGGTCGGCGGCCGCCTTGGACCGGGTGACCCGCGGGTTGGCCTGGAAGTACGGCACCATGTTGAGCAGCCGGATGAGGCGGGTGGACACGGGGGTCATGGGCGCCACTCTCCCCCGCAAGCGGGAGGTGCCCCCACCTCATCGCTCCGGCCCCCTCGCCGCTGCGCGGCTGGGGGTGCCCCCACTGCATCGTCGCCGGCGCGAGTCATGCCGAGACCCCCGCCTGGGCACGCAGCCGCGTGAGCACGTCGTCGCGCAGGGACTGTGGCTCGAGCACGACGGCGTCAGCCCCGTAGCCGGCGATCTCGCGCGCCAGCCCGTCGCTCGATTTGATGTCGAGGTCGATCACCTCGCCGTCGCGGCCGCCCAGCTGTCGCGCGCCGGCGGACGTCCCGGCCCGGCGCAGCGCGGTGGCCCGCCCGTCGGCGACCCACACCCGCGCATGTCCGCCGGTCGGGGTCTCGGCCACCGTCCGGGCCACAATCTGGCGCAGGTCCACGTCCTCGGGCACGACGACGGCCCCGGGCTGGCCGATCGGCGTGACCTCCGCGCCGATCCGCGACAGCCGGAACGTACGGGTGGCGCCGCGGTCGCGGTCGTGGCCCACCAGATACCAGCGGCCCTTCTCGGTGACCACGCCCCACGGCTCCACCGTGCGCATGCTGTACGGCTCGGCGCGCGACGGCCGGTGCGGGAACTGCACCGCCTGGCGAGAATCGATGGCCGACAACAGGATTCCAAGCACCTCCTCTGAACCGCGCAGCCCCGGCACGCCGGCCGGCGAGGCGATGGCCACCGGCGCGTCAGGGTCGACGTCCACCCCGGCGGCGCGCAGCTTGAGCAGCGCGCCCTGGGTGGCGGTGATCAGTTCGGGCGATTCCCACAGTTGCGTCGCGACGGCGACCGCGGCCGCCTCGTCCGCAGTGAGCTCGACCGCGGGCAGCGAGTAGGCGTCCCGGTTGATGCGATACCCCTCGGTGGGGTCCATGGCCGACGCCCTGCCCACCTCGAGCGGGATGCCGAGATCGCGCAACTCGTTCTTGTCACGCTCGAACATGCGCGAGAACGCCTCGGCGCTGGGGCTATCCGAATAACCCGCCACGCTGGACCGGATCTTCTCCGCGCTGATGTAACCGCGGGTGGAGAGCAGGGCGATGACGAGATTGACCAACCGCTCGACTTTGGAGGTCGCCATTCGCACCAGGTTATAACCGCCACGCGCCGCGCGCCTGCACCGGTCGGCGAGTCGAGCGCACGCGATATCACGTTCGCGGTTGCGGCTACATGCTGGCGATCAGCCGCTTGACCCGCTCGTCGACCGCCCGGAATGGGTCCTTGCACAGCACCGTCCGCTGGGCCTGGTCGTTGAGCTTGAGGTGCACCCAGTCGACGGTGAAGTCGCGGCCCGCGGCCTGGGCGGCGCTGATGAATTCGCCACGCAGCCGCGCGCGGGTGGTTTGTGGCGGGTGGTCGACCGCCTCCGCGATCTCCTCGTCGGTGGTGACGCGCGCCGCCAGGCCCTTGCGCTGCAGCAGGTCGAAGACGCCGCGCCCGCGTTTGATGTCGTGGTAGGCCAGGTCCAGCTGGGCGATCTTCGGGTCGGACAGCTCCATGTCGTAGCGGTCCTGGTAGCGCTGGAACAGCTTGCGCTTGATCACCCAGTCGATTTCGGTGTCCACCTTGGCGAAGTCCTGGCTCTCGACGGCGTCGAGCTGGCGGCCCCACAGGTCGACGACCTGCTCGATCTGGGCGTTCGGCTCGCGCGTCTGCAGGTGTTCGACGGCGCGGCTGTAGTACTCGCGCTGGATGTCCAGGGCGCTGGCCTGACGCCCGCCCGCCAACCGCACCGGCCGCCTGCCGGTGATGTCGTGGCTGACCTCCCGGATGGCGCGGATGGGGTTGTCCAGCGAGAAGTCGCGGAAGGGAACGCCCGCCTCGATCATCTCCAGCACCAGCGCCGCGGTGCCCACCTTGAGCATCGTGGTGGTCTCGCACATGTTGGAGTCGCCCACGATCACGTGCAGCCGCCGGTACTTCTCGGCGTCGGCGTGTGGCTCGTCGCGGGTGTTGATGATGGGCCGGCTCCGGGTGGTGGCCGAGGAGACGCCCTCCCAGATGTGCTCGGCCCGTTGGGACAGGCAAAACGTCGCCGCCTTGGGGGTCTGCAGCACCTTGCCCGCCCCGCAGATGAGCTGGCGGGTGACCAGGAACGGCAGCAGCACGTCGGAGATCCGGGAGAACTCGCCGGCGCGCACGATCAGGTAGTTCTCATGGCAGCCGTACGAGTTGCCGGCGGAGTCGGTGTTGTTCTTGAACAGGTAGATGTCGCCGCCGATGCCCTCGTCGGCGAGGCGCTGCTCCGCGTCGATCAGCAGGTCTTCGAGTACCCATTCGCCGGCCCGGTCGTGGGTGACCAGCTGCACCAGGCTGTCGCACTCGGCCGTCGCGTACTCGGGGTGGCTGCCCACGTCGAGATACAGGCGGGCGCCGTTGCGCAGGAAAACGTTGGAGCTGCGGCCCCACGACACCACCCGACGGAACAGGTAGCGAGCGACCTCGTCCGGAGACAGGCGGCGATGGCCGTGGAACGTGCAGGTGACACCGAACTCGGTCTCGATGCCCATGATTCGCCGCTGCACGTAATCGAGGGTACTGGTTGTCTGACCGCGAGGGTGGGGAAGCCGCGCCTACGGGTCCGCACGAGTTTTGGGCGACCGCCCGACGGGCCGCGCGGGCAGGGATCCGGCGCGACACCCGGACGGCTCACCAGCATCGTGGGCACCAGCGGCCCCAGAACCGCCACGTGCCGACCCGGTCTGCCCTGGGCGTTCAGCTGATAGCGAACGCGGGCCGGGGCGCCGTGCGGGCCCGATTCAGCCCGCGGAGTCGCCGTTGGAACCGGGCGTTTCGCCGTCGGATTCCGCCTGCTTCGAATCCCCCTCTTGCAACAGGCTTTCCAGGGTCGCCCGGTTGATCCGGCGGAACGCCCGCCGCGGCCGGTTGACGTCCAGAATGGCGACCTCCAGGCTGCCCACGTCGGGGGATGGCTGATCGCCGCCAGAACCCTCGGCGCTGCCGGCCCGCAGCGCCTTCACCGCGATCCGCGTCGCGTCGCGCAGGTCGGCGTTCTCGGCGTAGGACTCCTTGAGCGCGGTGGTGATCGGCTCGGTGGTACCACCCATCACCACGAAATGGGGTTCGTCGGCTATCGAGCCGTCGTAGGTAATGCGATAGAGCTCAGGCGGTTTCGTCTCGCCGTAGTGCGCGACCTCGGCGACGCACAGCTCCACCTCGTAGGGCTTGGCCTGCTCGGTGAAGATGGTGCCCAGGGTCTGGGCGTAGACGTTGGCCAGCTGACGGCCCGTGACGTCGCGGCGGTCGTAGGCGTAACCGCGGGTGTCGGCGAACTGGATCCCGCCGCGGCGCAGGTTGTCGAACTCGTTGAACTTGCCCGCGGCCGCGAAACCCACGCGATCGTAGAGCTCGCTGATCTTCTGCAGGGAGCGCGACGGGTTCTCCGCGACAAAGAGCACACCACCGGCGTAGACCAGCGCCACCACGCTCTTGCCGCGCGCGATGCCCTTGCGGGCGAGCTCGCTGCGCTCGCGCATCGCCTGCTCGGGCGAGATGAAATAAGGAAAGCTCACTTCTCACCGCCGTCGGGGCCGAATGTGTCCGCGCGGGAACGACTTTCGATGACTTCGCGGGCCAGTTCGGCGATCCGGCTTTCGGGCACCTCGGCCGCCCCCTCGGCACCGATGGTGACCGCCGTCGGGTAGATGCCGCGAACCAAGTCGGGTCCGCCGGTGGCCGAGTCGTCATCGGCGGCGTCGTAGAGCGCCTCGACGGCCACCCGCACCGCGGAATCGGCATCGACGACCCGCGAGTAGAGCTTCTTCATGGACGACTTGGCGAAGATCGAGCCCGAGCCCACCGACTGGTAGCCCTCTTCTTCGATGTTCCAGCCGCCGGCGGCGTCGAACGAGACGATCCGGCCGGCGCCTTCGGGGTCGGGTGCGTCGATGTCGTAACCCGCCAGCAGCGGCAGGGCCACCAAGCCCTGCATCGCGGCGGCGAGGTTTCCGCGCACCATGATCGCCAGCCGGTTGACCTTTCCGGCGAAGGTGAGGGGCACGCCCTCGAGCTTTTCGTAGTGCTCCAGTTCCACCGCGTAGAGGCGGGCGAACTCGACGGCGATCGCGGCGGTGCCGGCGATGCCCGTGGCGGTGTAGTCATCGGTGACGTACACCTTCTTCACGTCGCGCCCGGCGATCATGTTGCCCTGGGTCGAGCGCCGGTCCCCCGCGATGACGACGCCGCCGGGATATTTCAGGGCAACGATCGTGGTGCCGTGCGGCAGTTGAGAGCCGGCCCCGGCGGATTGCGCGCCGCCGCCCAGGCTCACCGGCAGCAGCTCCGGCGCCTGGCGGCGCAGGAAGTCGGCAAACGACGACAGGTCGACGGTGGGATTTCGGGAAAGGGCCGAGCCCGGAAGTGCTGAGTTAGTGGACAGGCGATCGGAGAAGGGCCAGGTCACTGTCCGCCCTTTTGGACGTATGCCCGGACGAAGTCTTCGGCGTTCTCTTCGAGGACGTCATCGATCTCGTCGAGCAGATCGTCGGTGTCCTCGGCTAGCTTCTCGCGGCGCTCCTGGCCCGCGGCCGTGCTGTCGGCGAAGTCGTCGTCGTCGCCACCACCACCGCCACGCTTGGTCTGCTCCTGAGCCATCGCCGGCCTCCTGCTTCATCTGAACTTGTTCAGCCGCTGCTTGCTTAGTAAGCCACGCTGCTCGCTGTTATCTCCCTACCCTACCGGTCAACCCCGACGTTCCCCGGTCTAACGGGCCTAGCTGGTGAGTTGTTCCACCAGTTCGGCGGCGCTGTCCACCGAGTCCAGCAGGGCCCCGACGTGCGCCTTGCTGCCCCGCAGCGGCTCGAGCGTCGGGATCCGGACCAGCGAATCACCGCCCAGGTCGAAGATCACGGAGTCCCAGCTGGCCGCGGCGATGTCGGCGCCGAACCGGCGCAGGCACTCACCGCGGAAGTAGGCCCGCGTATCGGTCGGCGGGTTGTCCACCGCGTCGAGCACCTGATGTTCGGTGACCAGGCGCTTCATCGAGCCGCGCGCGACCAGCCGGTTGTAGAGGCCCTTGTCCAGCCGGACATCGGAATACTGCAGGTCGACGAGGTGCAGCCGGGGGGCCGACCAGCTCAGGTTCTCCCGCTGCCGGAAGCCCTCGAGCAGGCGCAGCTTGGCGGGCCAGTCGAGCACCTCGGCGCATTCCATCGGGTCCCGCTCGAGTTGGTCGAGCACGTGCGCCCACGTCTGAACGATGTCGGCCGCGCGGGGGTCGGGGTCGCGGCTGTCGACCAGCTTCGCCACCCGGTCCAGGTAAATCCGTTGCAGCGCAAGGCCCGTCAATTCCCGGCCATCGGCCAGGGCCACGGCGGTCCGCAACGACGGATCGCGGCTGATCGCGTGGACCGCGTGCACCGGCCGGGCCAGCACCAGATCGCTCAGGTCGATCCCGTGTTCGGGGCCGACTTCGATCAGGTCCAGCACCAGCGCGGTGGTGCCCAGTTTCAGGTAGGTCGACGTCTCGGCGAGGTTGGCGTCGCCGATGATGACGTGCAGCCGGCGGTATCGGTCGGCGTCGGCGTGCGGTTCGTCGCGGGTGTTGATGATGCCGCGCTTGAGGGTGGTCTCCAGCCCGACCTCGACCTCGATGTAGTCGGAGCGCTGGGACAGCTGGAAGCCGGGCTCGTCCCCGGAGGGGCCGATGCCGACCCGGCCCGAGCCGGTCACCACCTGCCGGGACACCAGAAAGGGGGTCAACCCCGCGATGATCGACGAAAACGGCGTCTGCCGCGACATCAGGTAGTTTTCGTGCGCGCCGTAGGAGGCGCCCTTGCCGTCGACGTTGTTCTTGTAGAGCTGCAGTTTGGCCGCCCCCGGCACGCTGGCGACATGCCTGGCGGCGGCCTCCATGACGCGCTCGCCGGCCTTGTCCCAGATCACCGCGTCCAGCGGGTCGGTGCATTCGGGCGCCGAATATTCGGGGTGGGCGTGGTCGACGTAGAGCCGGGCCCCGTTGGTCAAGATCATGTTCGCGGCGCCGACCTCGTCCGCGTCGACCACCGGCGGCGGCCCGGCCGAACGGCTCAGATCGAAACCGCGGGCGTCCCGCAGCGGGGACTCCACCTCGTAGTCCCAGCGGGTGCGTTTCGCGCGCTGGATGCCGGCGGCGGCGGCGTAGGCCAGTACCGCCTGAGTCGAGGTGAGGATCGGGTTGGCCGTCGGGTCCGACGGTGATGAAATGCCGTACTCGACCTCCGTCCCGATAATCCGTTGCATGACCTAAGCGTAGGCCCGCCGACGATGCGGCCCGCGCGGCGGGGCGAGGAGAAGGCGGGCAGTCGGGGCTAGGCCCGCCGACGATGCGGCCCGCGCTGGGGGAACCGCCCAGCCGCGAAGCGGCGAGGGGGACGGGGCTGAGGTGGAGTCGCTCAACGACCAGCGCGGGTGGGCCGCCCGCCGTAGGGTGAGCCGGCATGGAGCTACCTCTGCGCCGCACGCCGCGCCGCCGAGGTGCGGCCAGCGGTGCGGCTGAAAGCTGGTTCCTGCAGCGGGGTTTGCCGTCGGTGCTCACCCGCCGCGCCCGCTGGCGACGCCTCTGGCCACGTTCGGCGCCCATGCTGGCGGCATACGCGACGTTGCAGGCCTGCGTGTTGCCGGTCTATCTGATCACCGGCGGCCATGACATCGAAATCACCGGAACGCCAACAACTTCCGAGCTGATCGTGTTGGTGATCGTCGGTCTCAGCCTCCCGCTGATGGTGCTGGTCGGCTGGCTGGTGTCCCGGTCACGAAGCGGGCGGACGCGGGCCGCTCTGGCGACGGCGTCGGTTCTGGTGGTCGCCGGCGTCGGGGTGGCGACGGGCGACGCCGCGCAACTGCCGCAGCAGGCGGCCGTGCTCCTCGTCGTGCTGATCCTGACCGGCTTCGGCATCGGCTCGGTGGTCGGTTGGGCGATGCGCATGATGCTGTCGCACTTCACCATGGTCGGCGCGCTGGCGGTTCGGGCGTTGCCGGTCGTGTTGCTGACCGCGTTGGTGTTCTTCAACACCTACGTCTGGCTGATGGCCGCGACGATCAGCGGGAACCGGCTGGGGCTGGCGATGGCGTTCCTGGTCTCCATCGCGGCGGCCTTCGTCGTCTCGGCCACCGTCGAGCGGGTCCGGCCGATGCTGAAGTCGACGGCGGCGCTGCCCGAGGAAAAGGAACACCTTGCCGGCACGCCTTTCGCGGGCTTGCCCGACGCTAGAGATTCCGCGCCGCTGAAGAAGACGGAACGCCTCAACGTGGTGTTCGTGCTGGCCGCATCGCAGCTGGCGCAGATCCTGGTGGTGGCGGTGGTGACCGCCGCGATCTACCTGATCCTCGGCTTGATCGTGCTGAGCCCCGACCTGCTCAACGAATGGACCCACACCTACAAGAGCACCGCGACCGTGCTGGGATTCACGCTGCCGGTTCCGGATTCACTGGTGCACATGAGTCTTTTCCTCGGCGCGCTGACCTTCATGTACATCAGCGCCCGCGCGGCCGGCGACGCCGAGTACCGCAGCACCTTCCTGGACCCCCTGATCGAGGACCTGCACACCACCCTGGTCGCCCGCAACCGCTACCGCGGCGCCGTCGCGCTGACCGCGCGTGCTGTTGACGGCACCGGTGGCAGTGACTAATTTCACCGTGTGTCCGCCCCCGAATCCGACCGCGCCGTCGGTAAACACGCACTCGACCTGGCAGGAAAGCGCTACGGGGAGGTGCTGCTGGTCACCGCCGGCGAGGCCGGCCCGCAGGCCACTGTCTACAACAGCTTCCCGCTGAACGACTGCCCGGCCGACCTGTGGTCCGCGCTCGACCCGCACGCCATCGCCGCCGAAAACGGTGTGGCCGCAGCGCTGCTCAACGGCCCCCGGTACTGGCTGATGAACGCGATCGAGAAAGAGGCCCAGGGGCCACAGGTGACCAAGAACTTCGGCGGGATCGAGATGATCCAGCAGGCCACCGTCCTGTTGTCTTCGATGAATCCCGCGCCGTACATCCCGAACAAGGTCAATCGCCATACGGTCTTCGTCTTCAACGCCGGCGAACAGGTCTACGAGCTCATCGACCCGCAGGGACAGCACTGGGTGATGCAGACCTTCAGCCAGGTCGCCGACCCCAACCTGTCGCAAGCCGACCTACCGCGGCTCGCCGACCGGCTCGACCTGCCGGCGGGGTGGACCTACCAGCCGCGAGTGCTCACCGAAGAGCTGCGCGTGGACACCAGGACCCGGGCGGCCCAGGTGCTGCAGGACAACCTGGCCAACAGCTACTCGCTGGTGACCGACTGACGGCCGAAGCCGTCGAAACTCAAACCACGCACATCCGCCTCGGCGTGTCGTGTGCGTGGTTTAAGTGTCGCGACGCGGCTTGAGCGCCTACAGGTACTGGCCGAGGTTGGACTCGGTGTCGATGGCCCGCGATGCGCTCGAGCTCTTGCCGGTGACCAGGGTGCGGATGTAGACGATCCGCTCGCCCTTCTTGCCCGAAATCCGCGCCCAGTCATCGGGGTTGGTGGTGTTGGGCAGGTCCTCGTTCTCGGCGAACTCGTCGACGATCGAGTCGAGCAGATGCTGGATGCGCAGACCCGGTTGCCCGGTCTCCAGCACCGACTTGATCGCGTTCTTCTTCGCGCGGTCGACGACGTTCTGGATCATCGCCCCGGAGTTGAAGTCCTTGAAGTACATGACTTCCTTGTCACCGTTGGCGTAGGTGACCTCCAGGAACCGGTTGTCGTCGATCTCGGCGTACATCCGCTCGACGACCTTCTCGATCATCGCCCGGATGCAGGCCGACCGGTCGCCTCCGAACTCGGCGAGGTCATCGGCATGCACCGGCAGCGACTCGACCAGGTACTTCGAGAAGATGTCTTGCGCCGCTTCGGCATCCGGCCGCTCGATCTTGATCTTCACGTCCAGACGGCCGGGCCGCAGGATCGCCGGGTCGATCATGTCCTCACGGTTGGAGGCGCCGATCACGATGACGTTCTCCAGCCCCTCGACGCCGTCGATCTCGCTGAGCAGCTGCGGGACGACCGTGGTCTCGACGTCCGAGGAGACACCCGTGCCGCGGGTGCGGAAGATCGAGTCCATCTCGTCGAAGAACACGATCACCGGCGTTCCTTCGGACGCCTTTTCGCGCGCCCGCTGGAAGATCAGCCGGATGTGCCGCTCGGTCTCGCCGACGAACTTGTTCAGCAGTTCGGGGCCTTTGATGTTGAGGAAGTAGGACTTCGCCTCGCGCGCGTCGTCGCCGCGCACCTCGGCCATCTTCTTGGCCAGCGAGTTCGCCACCGCCTTGGCGATCAACGTCTTCCCGCAGCCGGGCGGGCCGTACAGCAACACACCCTTGGGCGGGCGCAGCGCGTACTCCCGGTACAGCTCCTTGTGCAGGAAGGGCAGCTCCACGGCGTCGCGGATCTGCTCGATCTGGCGAGTCAGGCCACCGATGTCGGAGTAGCTGACGTCGGGCACCTCCTCGAGCACCAGATCCTCGACCTCGGCCTTGGGAATTCGCTCGAACGCGTAGCCGGCCTTGGTGTCGACCAGCAGAGAATCGCCAGGCCGCAACTTGCGCGGCCTGGTGTCGTCATTGAGAGCGTCGGGGTGACCCTCCGGCAGGTCCTCAGCCACCAGTGGCTCGGCGAGCCAGACGATGCGTTCCTCGTCGGCGTGACCGACGACCAGCGCCCGATGTCCATCCGCAAGCAGTTCGCGCAACGTCGAGATCTCGCCGACGGATTCGAACGTGCCGGCCTCGACGACGGTCAGCGCCTCGTTGAGACGAACCGTCTGACCCTTACGCAGCGACGACGCGTCGATGTTGGGCGAGCAGGTCAAGCGCATCTTGCGACCCGAGGTGAACACGTCGACCGTGTCATCCTCGTGCGCGGCAAGCAAGACGCCATAGCCACTCGGCGGCTGCCCGAGCCGGTCGACTTCCTCCCGCAACGCGAGCAGTTGCTGGCGCGCCTCTTTGAGCGTCTCCATCAACTTCGAGTTGCGGGCCGCAAGCGAGTCGATACGGGCTTCGAGCTGATGCACGTCGCGCGCGGAGCGGGCGCTACCCTGCGCCCCGGCCGCATGCTCTAGTTGCTCGCGCAGCAACGCTGCCTCGCGGCGTAGTTCCTCTAATTCGGCAGCATCGCCGCTGGACATACCTGACTCGCGGGGGGTACCGAATGATTCAGAACGCTCTGAGCCACCCATGTTGCGCTCCTTTCCCACACCGAATTGGCGCGGTGGATACCTTCAAAGCTACCGGCGATTGACCAATGATGTGGTGAGTCAAATACCCACGAAAAGTTAAGATTTTTGTCTCGCTGGTAATCTCGGCCACTAATCTCGCTGATCGAAAGGGCCGCCGTGACCGCAAAAAGCCTCGCCACGGGCTTGGTCGGCGCAGCCGACGTCGGCCCGACGGCCACGAGTGTGAGTTCGGTTGCACCCGTTGGCCGCCGTTCGCCCGTTTCGAAGAGCGCCGCGACCCCACGGCCGGCCTGATCGACTGGATGCACCGACACCTGTCCGCCACGCTGGGCGCCGTCGCCGTCCTGGCGGCGGTCGGGATCTCCGGATGTTCGTCGCACCAACAACCCAGAATCGCCTCCTCCGCGCCCCCCGCGGCCCCGCCGACATCGAGCACGGTTGTCATTCCTCCGAGTACCCCGCTTCCGACGCCTGAAGCCCTCACCGACATCTTGACCCGGCTCGCGGACCCGAACGTACCCGGCATCAACAAGGTGAATTTGGTCGAAGGGGCGACGCCCGAAAGCGCGGACACCCTGGACAAGTTCACCAACGCGTTGCGCGACAACGGCTACCTGCCGATGAACTTCGTCGCGCACGACATCGCCTGGTCCGACAAGACCCCTTCCAACGTGGTGGCGACCATCGACGTCAACACCGCCCAGCGGGCCAACGGCAGCTTCCGCTTCCCAATGGAATTCACGCCCTTCCAAGGGGGTTGGCAGTTGTCGCGGCGGACCGCCGAAATGCTGCTGGCGCTGGGCAAGTCCAGCAACGGCGCACCGTTTTTGGTGCTGCGCCCCCTGCTTGCCGC
>NZ_LZJX01000009.1:0-646 GCF_001667595.1 Mycobacterium sp. E2989
GCGTACGGGGCGACGATGGTCGCGGCGCAACGGGCCCTGTCCTCCGACGCCAAATTGATCGACGACCCGTACGCGGCGCCGCTGGTGCGCGCCGTCGGCATCGATGTCTATGTCCGGATGGTCAACGGCGAAATCCCGGTCGGCGGGGATGCCGAGTTCAATCCGCACCGGATGGCGCGCAGCATGGCTTGCCGCACAAGGTTTTACGACGACTTCTTCCTGGAGGCGACGCGGGGCGGCATCGGCCAGGCGGTGATCCTGGCGTCGGGCCTCGACGCGCGCGCCTACCGCCTGCCGTGGCCGGCCGGCACCGTGGTCTACGAGGTCGACATGCCGGAGGTGATCGAGTTCAAGACCTCGACCCTCGAGGAACTCGGCGCCGAACCCACGGCCGAGCGGCGCACCGTTGCCATCGACCTGCGCGACGACTGGGCCGCGGCGCTGCGCGGCGCGGGATTAGATGCGCAGGCCCCGTCGGCGTGGAGCGCCGAGGGCCTGTTGGTGTATCTGCCGGAGGAGGCCCAGGACGCGCTGTTCGACAACATCACCGCCCTGAGCGCCCCCGGCAGCCGCCTGGCCTTCGACTTCGTGCCCGACACCGCGATTTTCGCCGACCCGCGCTGGCGCACGCACTACGAACGGATGA